>JAAAPE010000147.1 GCA_009908385.1 Gammaproteobacteria bacterium | reverse complement strand
GCTGGTCGTGGCCGAGCTGCAGGACATCCGGCGCATCGACATGGCGCGCAGCGCCTACCGTGGCCCGCTGGAGATCGTTCCCTCCGACGACGCCATCAGCCGCCTGCTGACCCAGAATATCCTCCATCCCGGGCTTTCCTCGTTCCTGAGGGAAGTGCTGACCGCGCGCGCGGGCAACGAGATCCTCCTTCGCCGCGTCGGCAACCTGGCCGGGGCCACGCTCAAGGAGGTCACGGGGCAGTTTCCCAATGTCATAGTGATGGGGCTGGTCCGAAGCGCCGACGAGTCGCCGAGCGTATCGCTCAACCCCGTTTCGAGCACCCGTCTGGAGGCCGGCGACAAGCTGGTCATGCTGGCCCGGAGCCTTGCCGACACCGCGCCGGCACAGGCCGCCGGTTCGCGCTTGCCGCCGATCGAGCGCCCGGAAGCGCGTCGCTCGCGGCGGCAGGCGGCCGGGAAACACCGCCTGCTGGTCCTGGGCTGGAACCAGCGCGTACCGAACCTCCTCGACGAACTGGCCAGCTACGGGGACCGGGATTTCGAGGTGCGGCTGGTGTCCTCGTCGGACATCGGCATGCGCCGGGAGGAAATCGAGCGTTATTCCGCCCGTGCCGCGCGGGTGCCGGTCGAACACGTGCAGGAAGATTTTCTGCTGGCCGGGAGCCTGCGCGCGGGCGATCTCGAGGGCGTGACGAGCATCCTTCTGCTGGCCAGCGATCGACTGGCGAGCGAAGAGGAAGCCGACGCGCGCACGATCGTCGGCCATCGGCTGATCGAGAGCCTGCTCGCCGGCCGCGACAAGCGCCCGCAGATCCTGCTGGAGCTGGCCGATGCGGCCAACGAGGGGCTGGCGGGCGCGACCGGGGTCGAGGCCGTGATCAGCCCCCTGATCGTCAGCCACCTGCTGGCACGCATCGCCCTGCAGCCGGCTATCCGGCAGATCTTCGACGAACTGTTCACGGTCGGCGGCCCGGAAATCGAGTTCCGACCCCTGTCGGCCTACGGGCTGCGCGCCGGCGAGCGCTTTCGCGACATGGAGGCGGCCGTTGCCGCGCGCGGCGATACCCTGCTGGGGGTGCAGGCCCGGGAGAGCGGCGGACTGGTGCTCAACCCCCCGCGGGAGACGCGCTTCGAGGACTCATCCTCGGTCCTGTGCGTGCTGACGTCGGCGTAGTCGTCACGGCTCGGTCGCGCCCGGTCGGGCGGCGATGGGGTAGCATTGGGCGTTTTGGACCAAGCCGGGGACACCCATGGATTTTTCGCCGTCCGACCACGCCGTCGCGATCGCCCGCCGACTCGATCGCTTCATGCGCGAGGAAGTCGAGCCGGTCGAGCCCGACTACCATCGCGAGCTCGCCTCGCTCGACGATCCCTGGCAGGTGCTCCCGGTCATCGGCGAATTGAAGACCCGGGCCCGCGAGGCCGGGCTCTGGAACCTGTTCCTGCCGGACGAGCAGCTCGGTCGGGGGCTGTCGAACCTCGACTATGCGCCGATGGCCGAACGCATGGGACGCTCGCTGATCGCCCCCGAGATCTTCAACTGCAATGCGCCCGATACCGGCAACATGGAAGTGCTGTACCACTACGGGTCCGAGGCCCAGAAGCGTCAATGGCTCGAACCGCTGCTGGCCGGCGAGATTCGCTCGGCCTTCTGCATGACCGAGCCGGAGGTCGCCTCGGCCGACGCCACCAACATGCAGGCGACGGCCTTGCTCGACGGCGAGGAAGTCGTGCTCAACGGCCGGAAATGGTGGTCGACAGGCATCGGGCATCCCGATTGCCGGGTGGCCGTCTTCATGGGTCTGACCGACCCCGATGCCGATCGGCACCATCGGCATTCGATGGTTCTCGTGCCGCTCGACACGCCGGGCGTGAAGATCGAGCGCATGCTCAACGCCATGGGCTTCCACGACGCACCCTACGGTCACGGCGAAGTCAGTTTCACCGACGTACGGCTGCCGAAGTCGGCCGTCATTGCCGGCCCCGGCAAGGGCTTCGAGATTGCGCAGGGTCGCCTGGGGCCGGGGCGGATCCATCACTGCATGCGTCTCGTCGGCCTGGCCGAGAGGGCGCTGGAACTGGCCTGCCGGCGCTCGCTCGAGCGGGAGGCCTTCGGGCGGCCCCTGGCCAAGCTCGGCGGGAACGGCGAGCGCATCGCCGAGGCGCGCATCGCCATCGAGCAGGCCCGGCTGCTGGTGCTCAAGGCGGCCTGGAGCCTCGACCACCGCGGCATCGTGCGCTCGATGAGCGAAGTCAGCCAGATCAAGGTAGCGGTGCCTTCGATGGCGCAGCGGGTGATCGACATGGCCATGCAGATCCATGGCGGGGCGGGTATGAGCGACGACTTCCCGCTGGCGGCGGCCTGGACGGGCGCGCGAGCCTTGCGAATCGCCGACGGTCCGGATGAGGTGCACCGCGGATTGATCGCGAGGTTCGAACTGGCCCGGTATCGAGATCGCCATGACTGAGCCCGAGAGCGACTGGATCGACCGGCCGCGCGCGATGCGCGACGAGGACCGGTTCGACGTGGACGCGGTCGACGCGTGGCTGAAGGCCCGGGTCGACGGCTTGCAGGGCGATCCCGAGGTCCGTCAGTTCTCGAAAGGCGCCTCGAACCTGACCTACCTGCTTCGCTACCCGAACCGCGAGTTGATCCTGCGCCGCCCGCCGCCCGGGACCAAGGCCAGGTCGGCGCACAACATGGTGCGCGAGCACGATATCCAGGCCGCGCTCGAGCCGGTGTTTCCGCTCGTGCCGGACATGGTTGCCCTGTGCACCGACCAGGACATCATGGGCTGCGATTTCTACGTCATGCAGCGCATCGAGGGCATCATCCTGCGGCGCAACCTGCCGAAGGGTCTGGCGCTGGACGAGAAGGCGGTGCGCACCCTGTGCCGGAATGCCATCGACCGGCTGATCGAACTGCATACGGTCGACATCGAGTCGGCCGGCCTCGAGGACCTGGCCAAGGGGGCGGGGTACAACCGCCGCCAGATCGAGGGCTGGTCCAAGCGCTTCCTGAAGGCCAGGACCTGGAACGTCGGCTCGGGCCGCTACGTCAGGGACTGGCTGGCCGATCACGTCCCCGACGAGATCGCCATTCGCGTGATTCACGGCGATTATCGCTTCGACAATCTCGTGCTCGACGCCGAGGATCCGATGCGGATCATCGGGGTCCTGGACTGGGAGCTGGCCACGCTCGGCGATCCCCTGATGGATCTCGGCAATTCACTGGCCTACTGGGTGCAGGCGGACGACGACTTCTATTTTCGCGGTTTCCGCCGGCAACCCACGCACCTGCCCGGCATGATGACGCGCCGGGAGGTGGTGGACTATTACTGTGACCGCACCGGCTTTCATCCCGACAACTGGGCCTTCTACGAAGTCTACGGCCTGTTCCGCCTGGCCGTCATCGCGCAGCAGATCTACTACCGTTACCATCACCGGCAGACGAGCAACAAGGCCTTCCGGCATTTCTGGATTGCGGTCAACTACCTGCTCTGGCGCTGCCGGCGCGTGATTCGCAAGGCCGGCCGGGCCGGCGCATGACCAATTGCACTGGCGGGGCGGAAGGGTCTCGCGAGACACTGAAATCACACCAAGGCCAAGGCGAAGAGTCGGGGATGGAAGAGGGAAATCGCTTCAGCAACGAGCAGGTCGAGGCTTCGGCGCTGCCGGAATTCCAGCGGGTGGAACTCGTCCCGGTGGCCGACGCCTACCTGCCCTGGGCGCTGATCACGCAGACCGCCTTCTGGCTGCTGCTGGCCGTCGCGGCGCTGGTCATTCCGAAGCTGCCGTTCGTGCCGCTGGACGGATTCTGGTGGCTGCCCCTGCCGCCCGTCGTGGTCGCCGTGGTATCGGCCGTCTATGCCCGGCTCGATGCGCGCTACCGGGCCTGGGCCCTGCGCGAGCACGATCTCATCTATCGTTACGGCGTCGCCTGGCGCAAGACCGTGATCGTGCCCTTCGCGCGCATCCAGCACGTCGAGGCGCTGCACGGGCCGCTGGAGCGCTATCTCGGGCTGATGCGCGTGAAGTGCTTCACTGCAGGCGGCATGACGGCGGATCTCACCGTCAAGGGCCTCGACCGGGCCGCTGCGCGCCGCGTCCGGCAGTACCTGCTCGAGCAGATCGCCGAAAGCGCGGCTCGGGAAGACGAGTCCAGCGGCGCGGAGGCGGACAGGGCGTCGGTTCATGAGCCGGATTGACGTCAATACCTGGCAGCGCCTGGCGCCGATGGCGCTGCTGTTCCTGGTCATCAACGGCGGCGCGAAGTTCGTCCGGGACAATCTCTACGCCTTTGCCGGCGCCGGTGCCGGCTTCGCTTTCCTCGACCGGCTGGGCCTGCGGGAATTCGTGCTCGGCGGCCTGGTCCTGCTGCTGGGCGGCGTGCTCTTCGCCATCATCTATCACCGACGATTCCGGTTCCGCATCGAAGGCGATGCCATTCGCGTGCGCCGGGGGCTGATCGAGAACAAGGACCTGCGCATCCGCTTCGCCCGGGTGCAGAACGTGGGGCTGAGCCAGCCGATCTACTTCCGTCCCTTCGGGCTGGTGCGTTTCACGCTCGAAACCCCGGGGGCGGAGTCCACGGAAGTCTCCCTGCCGGGCGTCAGCCGCGAGCTGGCGCTGGCCCTGCGCGACCATATCGCCCGCCATGGCGGGGCGGACGTCGATCCCGCGGACAGCGGCGAGCCGACAGCGGATTCGCACGAGGCGGCAGAGCCTCGGGCTGATCCGGCGCTGATGCACCGGCCCGGCTCCCTCCGCCTTTTTGCACACGGGTTGGTCAGCAACCAGGTCTGGCTGATCGCCGGCATCGCCGCCTGGGCCGCCGGGACGCTGTGGGAACGGATCGAGCGCTGGATCGAGTCGATCGGCGTCAGTGCCCTTTTCCAGCGAGTGCTCGAAGCCGGCTGGATTGGAGCCGCGTCGCTCGTGCTGGGATTGGTCATGCTGCTGTTCGGCCTGTCCGGTGTGCTGGCCCTGATCCGCTTCCACGGTTTCGTGCTGCGCGATCTCGGGGATCGGGTCCTTGCGGTCGGCGGGCTGCTCGACAAGCGCGAGCAGAACATCCGGAGGCAGAAGCTGACCGGGCTGACGCTCTACCAGACGGCCCTGGGTCGCCTGATCGGGCAGTGGTACCTGGTCGGCAAGCAGGCGAGCAGCAAGGAATTCGAAGTCGACCCCACCGCCAGGCATTTTCTCGTTCCGGGGCTACGGCGCGACGATCTGGATATCGTCGACCGGCTGATGCCGGGGTTTTCGATTCCCGGGACGTTTCGCCCCATCAGCCCTCGATTCCGCAGCCTGTTCTGGGCAAGGATCAGCGCGGCCGTGGTGGCGCCGGTGGTTGTGCTCTGGTGGTTCGCTCCCCAGGCCAGTCCCTTTCTGCTGATCCCGCCGGCCATCCTGCTCGCGGTGCTGTACCTGGTCCATCGGAGCTGGCGCTGCTGGGGCTGGCAGGTCGTCGACGGCGTCTGCTGGATTCAGCAGGGCGTTTTCGGCCTGCGCCGCGACGCCTTCGAGCTGTCGATGGTGCAGCAGGCGGTGGTGGTTCGCACGCCGTTCTTCCGCCGGCACGGCCTGGCGACCTTGCGTCTGGTGCTCCCGCAGGGCCAGGTCAGCATCCCCTTTCTTCCGCTCGAGGACGCCAACGCGCTCGCCAACCGGGCCATCTACGCCGCCGAGACCTCCCTGGGTCATCGCGTCTGAACGTCTCACGGGCTCGCTCTCCGAACGGCGCGGTCGAGTGGGTCCCCCGTGATAAAATGACGGGCTGTCCCCAATCCCGGAGTCCGCTTGAGCATGAGCGATCGAACGCCCGGCGCACGCTTCAGAAAGCTCGTCGCCGACAACCCGCCGCTGCAGGTCGTCGGCACGATCAACGCCTATAGCGCGCTGCTGGCCGAAAAGGCCGGCCATCAGGCGATCTACCTGTCCGGAGCGGGCGTGGCCAACGCCTCCTACGGATTGCCGGATCTCGGGATCACGCAGCTGGCCGACGTGGTCGAGGACGCGCGCCGGATCACGGCGGTGAGCGATTTGCCGCTGCTCGTCGACGTCGACACCGGCTGGGGCAGCGCTTTCAACATCGCGCGAACGGTGCGTGAGATGGAAGGGGCGGGCGTTGCCGCCATTCACCTCGAGGACCAGGTGGCCGCCAAGCGCTGCGGGCACCGACCGAACAAGGCGCTGGTGAGTGCGGAAGAAATGGCCGACCGCGTTCGCGCCGGGGTCGATGCGCGCCGGGACGATTCCTTCGTGTTCATGGCCCGCACCGACGCCTACGCCGGCGAGGGTATGGCCGCCGCCGTGGACCGCGCCAGCCTGTACGTCGACTGCGGCGCCGACATGATCTTCGCCGAGGCCCTGCACACGCTCGAGGAGTTCGCCGAGTTTGCCCGCCAGGTCGACGTGCCCGTGCTCGCCAACATCACGGAGTTCGGCAAGACGCCGCTGTTTTCCGTCGATGAGCTGCGTGATGCCGGCGCCGGACTCGTGCTGTATCCGCTGTCGGCCTTCCGCGCCATGAGCAAGGCCGCACTGGGCGTCTACGAGGCGATCGGCCGCGACGGCCACCAGAAGAACGTGGTCGATGCCATGCAGACCCGCGAGGAGCTTTACGAAGTGCTCGGCTATCACGAGTTCGAGCAGAAACTGGATCAGTTGTTCAGCAAGGAGTCGTCATGACCGAGAAGAAGACCGGAGCCGGCCTGCGCGGCCAGTCCGCCGGCCAGACCGAAATTTGCACCGTCGGTGCGTCGGGCAACAGCCTGCGCTATCGCGGCTACGCCGTCGACGAGCTGGCCGAGAAGGCCTCGTTCAACGAAGTGGCCCACCTGATTCTCAAGGGCCATCTGCCCGATCGCGAGGAGCTGGACGCCTACACGCGTCGCCTGAAGGCGCTCCGGGGGCTCCCCGATGCGCTCAAGGAGGTGCTCGAGCGGATTCCCGCCAACGCCCACCCCATGGACGTGATGCGGACGGGCTGCTCCTTCCTCGGCAACCTGGAGACGGAGGAAAGCTTCGACGAGCAGCAGGACGTCGCCGACCGACTGCTTGCCAGCTTCCCGTCGATGATCACCTACTGGTACCGCTACAGTCACGACGGCAAGCGCATCGACGTCGAGACCGACGACGACACCATCGGCGGTCATTTCCTGCACCTGCTGCACGGCAAGGCGTCGAGCGATCTTCATGCGCGGGTGATGGACGTCTCGCTGATTCTCTACGCCGAACACGAGTTCAACGCCTCGACTTTCACCGCGCGCGTGTGCGCCTCGACCCTTTCGGACATGCACAGCTGCGTGACCGGGGCAATCGGCTCTCTGAGGGGGCCGCTGCACGGCGGCGCGAACGAGATGGCCATGGCCATGCTCGAGCAGTACGACTCCCCCGAGCAGGCGCGTGCAGACGTGCTCCGCAAGCTCGAGGAGAAAGAGAAGATCATGGGTTTCGGACACGCGGTCTACCGCGAGAAGGATCCGCGCAACGCCATCATCCGCGAGTGGTCGCGCAAGCTGTCGGATGATGTCGGCGACGACACCCTGTTCCCGGTCTCCGAGATCGTCGAAAAGACCATGTGGGACGAAAAGAAGCTGTTCGCCAACGCCGACTTCTACCACGCCTCGGCGTACCACTTCATGGGAATTCCCACGGGCCTGTTCACGCCCATATTCGTGATGTCGCGTGTCACCGGCTGGTGCGCCCACATCATGGAACAGCGTGCCAACAACCGCATCATCCGACCCGGCGCGGATTATGTCGGACCGGAAGATCGGGGCGTGCCCGCAATCGAAGAGAGATAGCCGGGCACAGCCCGGCTCGCAGTCCGGTCACTGTCCGGTCAATTTCGAAATTCGAAGCACCAAGTCCGAAACAAGCACGAAATTCGAAGTCCCGAATCCGGCCGGTGTCTTTGGGCGAAGCCGGTTCTCGGATCGGGTGCTTCGTGCTTCGGATCTGCTCCTTCAGCCTCCTCGCCGCGACATCGCCGCGGTCAGGATCAGGCGCAGGGCATCCTCGAACGGAATGTCCATGGGTTCGCACCATTCCTTCGGCACGAAGATCGTGTAGCCCGCCACCTGGTAGCTCAGCGGCAGGTAGACGGCGACTTCCCCTTCCTCGCCGAAGGGCAGGTTCGAGAAGTCCTCGCGGGTAATGAAGCCCATCAACCCGATCTTCAGGTCGGGATGGCGCACCATCACGGCCTGGGTGAAGCGTTCGGCGTCGTCGCTGGAGAAGTACTCGACGAAATCCTTGGTTGCCCTGAAGACGGACTTGATCACCGGCATGCGGTCGAGCACGGCCTCCCCGAGCTCGATCAGTTTCTGGAACAGCCAGACCTGGCTGAGCAGGCCGATGGCGATGACCAGGGCGATGCCCCCGACCAGTCCCATGCCCGTGACGTACCATTCCTCGGGTAGCGCCAGCTTGATCAGCGAGCCGATGCCGCGCTCGGCGATGCCTGCCAGCCAGAAGACGATCAGCAGCGTGAGCGCGATCGGGATGATCGTGCCCAGCCCCTTGAGGAACAGTCGGACCAGGCGCGCGACCGCGCCGTCGTGTTCAGAGGTCATCGATCTGCTTGCGAAGCTTGTCGCGCTGGTCGGTGACGATGCGCTCGAGGGTCTCGATTCGCTCGCGCAGTTCGATTTCGACGCGCTCGAGGTGCTCGCGGTCAATGCCGCGCCCGCGCCGGGACTCGAACCAGTGCCGCGACACCGCCACGATCCCGATGATGGCGGCGATGGCGACCAGGGCGGAAAACAGGTTCATGCTGCGATTCTCCTGGGCTTTCGAGTTGTCACGGTCGACTCTCCGGAAGCTCGTGCCACTCTTCCGGCTCCGTCGGGTGCCGTCCTGCCGGGATGCGCTCCATGAGGTGGCACAGGCAGTCCTGCCGGATGACGCGCTCGTCGGTCGTGAGCATGGCCGGCATCATCGGCCTGCTGGTGAGGATATCGCCTTTGTCCACGTTGAACCAGACGGTCGAGGTGTCGACCTCGTCGTGGCCGCGAACGAGCAGGGCGGTATCGACCGGGGCGTTGACGTGACCCAGTCGCGTGCCCGGCGGCAGCTCCCGAAAGTTGAGTTGGTCGAGATCCTCCCTGAGCACGATATCCGACCCGTCGGGCCGAAAGCTGAACGAGTGCGCCGGGGGCATGTTGACCGTCGCCACCATCTGGAACAACTCGATATCCTCCGGCGACGGGGGGCGCGCGTCGAGTTCCTCGGCGTTGAGGATCGAAGACAGGTAGGACAGGGCGTGGTCCGCGCCGTCGAGGCGCGATGGCGGGCCGCATTCGAGCGTCACGGACGGGCAGAAATCGCCGAAGGCGATCGACTGAACGCCGCGGGGCTGCGTGAAATAGAGAACGGTCCGCGAGAACAGCGAGGCGAGGCGCAGGTGGGCCGGCTCGATGCGGTTGATCGCCGCGTAGTGCGGGTTCTCCCCGGTATTGTTGTGGATGTCGATGCTGGCCAGCGGCTTCTGTGCGCGGACGTGTTCGGTGATTCGGGCGAACAGCTCGTGCACTTCGCCCCGTTCGGTGTCCGAGCCCGGCCAGCAGCGGTTGTAGTCGGGCTGATCGGAGAGGTAGCGGCGATTTCGCGACGCGGCGCGAACATTGGCGATCAGCAGGATCAGGCTGCGCGGCAGCGGGTCACGGCTGTAGCGGCCCTTGAGCAATCGCCGGACGGCCTCCCAGCCCGAAATCTCGTTGCCGTGCTGGAGCACGCACACGAACAGGGGCCGAGGGCGGCGCCCGGGCAGGTGAACGAGGGTGGGCCCGTCGAGCACTTCGTGCAGGCGGCTGGCCGGCCGGTCGAGCAGGCCGTCGGGAAGGTGATCGAGGATTGTCGGTTCCATACCGGGAGATAACGTAACCGCTTCCCGCCCCCGGGGAAAGACCTGTTAGAGTCCGGAATGGGCCGCGTGGGGGAACTCGCCTCGAATCCGGGCGGTCTTGAAAAATCGCAATCCTGTCCCTATAGCGCCGGGGCGGCACTTGTTCAACGACCAACCAGAAGAGAACGGACGGATGCTTGCAGCCAGGAACCTGACCCGTCGCTTCGGCCCACTGCTGGCCGTCGACGACATCTCCTTCGAGGTGGAACCCGGAACCGTCCTCGGCTTCCTCGGTCCCAACGGGGCCGGCAAGTCCACCACGATGAAAATGCTCACCGGTTTCCTCTCGCCCACTGCCGGAACGGCCGAAGTGTTCGGGCACGACATCAGGAACGACTCGGTGGCGGCGCGTCGGATGATCGGCTACCTGCCCGAGGGGGCACCGCTCTACGGCGAGCTGACCGTCTCGCAGTTTCTTCATTTCATCGCCGACGCCCGCGGCATCACGGGCGATGACCGAGTCGGGCGTGTCGCCGACGCGAGCGCGAGGCTGGAGCTCGGCGCTGTCATGCAACAGACGATCGAAACGCTTTCCAAGGGCTTCAAGCGCCGCGTGGGCCTGGCGCAGGCCATCCTGCACGACCCGCCCGTGCTCATCCTCGACGAGCCGACCGACGGCCTCGACCCCAATCAAAAGCAGCAGGTGAGGCAACTCATCCGCGAGATGGCGCCGGACAAGATCATCGTCATCTCAACCCACATTCTCGAGGAGGTCGACGCGTTGTGCAGCCGGGCGATGATCATCGCGCGCGGGCGCCTGCTCGCCGACGACACGCCGGCCGGACTGCTGGCGCGCTCGCGCTACCACAACGCCGTGACCCTGCACGTCGACGACCCCGAGCGCGCGGCCTCCAGGCTGGGCCGGCTCGACGAAGCGCGCGAGGTGGAACTCCGCAACGCCCGGGTGACCGTTTTCCCCTCCGGCCGCGGCAACCTGTTCCAGGCGGTCAGCCGGGTGATCGAGGAGGAGAACTGGCCGGTCCAGCAGCTCCAGTACGAGCCGGGTCGGCTCGATGAAGTGTTCCGCACCATCACGCGCGAGGAGGCGGCATGAAGCTCAGCAATGTCCGGACCATCATGCGCCGTGAGCTCGTGGGCTACTTCGCCACGCCGGTGGCCTACGTCTTCATCGTCATTTTCCTGGTGATGTCGGCGGCCTTCACCTTCTATCTTGGCGGGTTCTACGAACGTGGTATCGCCGATCTGGAGCCCTTCTTCCGCTTCCATCCGTGGCTCTACCTGTTCCTGGTGCCCGCTGTGGGCATGCGCCTCTGGGCGGAGGAACGCAAGTACGGCACGGTCGAGCTGCTGCTGACCCTCCCGCTGACCATCGGCGAGGCCGTGCTCGGCAAGTTCCTCGCCGCCTGGCTGTTCGTCGGTCTCGCCTTACTGCTGACCTTCCCCATGTGGATTACCGTCAACGTCCTGGGCGATCCGGACAACGGCGTGATCGCGGCCGCCTACGTCGGAAGCTGGCTCATGGCAGGCGGCATGCTCGCCATCAGCGAGGCGCTCTCGGCCGTGACGCGCAACCAGGTCGTGGCGTTCATCCTCTCGGTCGTGGTCTGCTTCGGATTCCTGCTGTCGGGCCTGCCGATGGTGCTCGACCTGTTTCGGGGCTGGATGCCGCAGGTGCTTCTCGACGGTGTGGCCAACCTGAGCTTCCTGGTGCACTTCAATTCGATCTCCCGGGGTGTGATCGACCTGCGCGACCTGATGTACTTCGCCCTGGTCATCGGCTTCTGGCTGCTGGCCAATCGCATCGTGCTCGAACTGAAGAAGGCGGATTGAGTCATGAAGAACGTCTACAGTGCAACCGGGCTGATCCTGCTTGCGATCCTCTTCCTGGCTCTCACCATTCTCGGTGGCGCCGCGCTGCGCGGCATGCGCGTGGACCTGACCGAACAGGGTCTCTATACGCTCAGCTCCGGAACGAAGAACATTCTCGAAGACCTCGAGGAGCCGGTCACGCTGGAGTTCTATTTCAGCGAAGATGCAAGCGCGGATCTGCCGATGGTGCGCAACTTCGCCCGTCGTGTTCAGGAGTTGCTCGACGAAATGGCCGAGCAGGCCGACGGTGAACTGCGTGTTCGGCGCATCGACCCGGAGCCGTTCAGCGAGGCCGAGGACCAGGCTGCGAGTTACGGACTAGAAGCGGTGCCGGTCGGCAGCGGTGGCGACAGCCTCTACCTCGGGATCGTCGGCACCAACATGATCGATGGCCTCGAAGTGCTCCCCTTCCTGTCTCCGGCACGCGAGCAGTTCCTGGAGTACGAGCTGGCCCGGATGGTCTACCTGCTCAGCCGGCCGGACAAGCCCCGCGCGGCGCTGCTCAGCGGCATCGACATGGATGGCGGCATGGATATGCAGACCGGGCAGCAGCGCGAACCCTGGGCGATTCACGAGCAGATCAACGAGATGTTCGAGGTGGAGTCGGTGACCGCGGAAGACGAGGCCCTGCCCGACGACCTGGACGTCCTCGTCCTGGTGCACCCGCAGGACCTCAACGACGCGCTGCTTGCCGATATCGAGCGTTTCCTGGCCGGGGGCGGGCGGCTTCTGGCCTTCGTCGACCCCTATGCGGAGTCCGCCGTGCCGGCCAATCCCAACGACCCGATGGCGGCCATGAACATGGATCGCGGTTCCGATCTCGCGCCGCTGTTCGAAGCATGGGGCGTGGAATTCACCGGCGATCGTTTCGTGGCCGATGCCGGGCTCGCCCTGCAGGTCAACACCGCGCAGAGCCAGCGGCCGGTGCGGCACGTGGGCATTCTCGGCGTGACGGCCGACAACATGAGCAGTGACGACGTCATCACGGGCGAGCTCGACGCGGTCAACCTCGCCAGCGCCGGCCGCCTGGACCTGGCGGAAGACAGCCCGCTCACGCTGCAAACGCTGATGCACTCCAGCGAGCAGGCGGGCATGCTCGACGTGGAGCGCCTGCAGTTCCTGTCCGACCCGTCGGAATTGATCGATCAAATGGGTGCCACCGGCGAACGCTACACCCTGGCCGCCCGTCTGGAAGGCGACGTGCCGCGTGCCTTCGCGGGCGAGGGCGGGGACTCGAGCGAACAGCAGGCCGCTTCCGGGAACACCTCGCCCTATGCGCTGAACGCCATCGTGGTCGCCGACGTCGATATGCTCGCGGACCGTTACTGGGTGTCCCGGCAGCGCTTTTTCAACACGACCATGCTCGAGCCCTTCGCGGACAACGGCGATTTCGTGATCAACGCCATCGACAACCTGATCGGCAACGCAGACCTCATCAGCGTTCGTTCCCGGGCGACCTCGAACCGCCCCTTCACGCTGGTCGAATCGCTTCGACGCGAGGCCGAGCAGAACCTGCGCGCCACCGAGCAGCGCCTGGAAGCCGAACTGGCCGAAACCGAACAGCGCCTCACCGAGCTTCAGCAGGCGCGGGGCGACACGGATCTGGACATCCTGACCGAGGAACAGGAGGCCGAGATCGACCGATTCATGGAACAGCGGGTGGAAATCCGGCGCCAGCTCCGCCAGGTGCGGCGCGAGCTCGACGAGGACATCGAAGCGCTCGGCACCCGCATCAAGATGATCAACATCGCGCTGATGCCCGCCCTGGTCACGCTCTTCGCCCTCGCCATGGCCTGGCGGCGCCGAAATCTCCGGCGGGCGCGGCAGGAGCGACGAGGTAAAGCGGCATGAACGCGAAGAAGCTGATCATTCTCGGTGTGGGGACGGTGCTGGCGCTCATGCTGGCGCTGGTGCTGGTGGGCCGGCCCGATCCGTCCCCGACGCTCGCCGACGACACGGCGCTCCTGCCCGGGCTGGCCGACGGGATCAACGACGTCGACGCGCTCGAGATCGTCGCGCCGGACGGTGAGACCGTTGCGACCCTGCATCGTGAGCGCGAGCGCTGGCGCATGCGCGAAATGCACGACTACGAGGCCGATTTCGCCCGCATTCACGATCTGCTGCGCGACCTGGCGCGGGCGACTCGCCTGGAGGGCAGGACCGACCGGGCGGACTGGTACGGCCGCCTGGGCGTTGCCGATCCGGGTTCGGGCGAGGGCAGCGGCGTGGTCATCCGCTTTCCCGGCTCGCAGCTCCCGGGCCTGATCGTCGGTGAGCGGGATCCGGCCGGTATCGGCCGCTACGTGCGCCTGGCCGAAGAAACGCGCGCCTGGCTGACCGATCAGGATATCGATCTTCCGGTCGAACGCATCGAGTGGCTCGAGCGCGCGATCATGGACATTCCGGTCGAGGACATCGAGTCGGTGACAGTGCGCCACGGCGACGGCGACGAGGTCGATCTGCGCCCGGCGGACGAAGCGGGCGGCACGTGGGTCATGCTGGACGCGCCGCCCGGGCGCGAAGTCGAGCCCGCCTGGCAGCTCAGGCAGACCGCGAACGCGCTGGCCAGGCTCAACATGACCGGCGTGCGTCCGCACGATCCCGGGCTGGTACCCGAGGATGCGGTCGAGACGGTCTTTGCAACGCGCGACGGGATGGTTTTCACGGCGATCAGCTTTTCCGACGAATCGGGCAGCTGGGTCCATTTCCGGGTTGGTCTCGACGAGCGTGGGCGTGGCGGTGACGCTCAGTCCGCGGATGCCGAGAGCGGATCCGCCGATGCTGATGCAAGCGACTCTCCCGCGGCCACCGGCGCGGAACGGACCGCGCGGGAAATCGATGTGGTGGCCGTCGATGGTCGACTGTCGCCCTGGCAGTTCGCCCTGGCCGGGGAGCGTTTCGATCGCTTGAGGCCAACGACCGAGTATCTTCTTGTCGCGCCGGAGGAATCCGGTTCGCCCTGAGGTTGGTCGCCTGGGCCGGAAACGACCCTCGCCTTCGGTTGCTTCAGTCGTGCCTGGGCGGCGTAAGCAGTTCCGGATCGATCGCGGCGAAAATCCCGGCCAGTTCCTCGAGGAAATCGGCAAGCGCCGATGATCTGCGCCAGACCATGGCGATCGTGCGCTTCGGCCCGGGTTCCCTGAAGGGCCGGGTCACCAGATTGTCGGTGCTGGCCAGAGGGGGCTTGATCGACAGGGTGGGCATCAGCGTGATGCCGGTATTGGCCGCGACCATGTGCCGCAGCGTTTCCATGCTGGTGGCATGGAAATCGAGCTTTTCATGGGCGCCGGTCAAGTGGCAGACTTCCAGCGCCTGTTCGCGCAGGCAATGGCCGTCTTCGAGGAGCAACAGCTCCTGATCGGCCAGGTCCTCCATGCGCACTTCGCTGTTGACGGCCAGCGGATGGTTGGCCGGCAGTGCCAGAACGAAAGGTTCTTCGAACAGCGTGCGTTGCTCCAGCCAGTCCTCCGACAGGGGCAGGGCAAGCAGCCCGGCGTCCAGCTGGCCTTCGCCGAGCATGTGGATGACGTCCTCGGTTTTCTCCTCGTAGAGTCGCAGCGTCAGCCGCGGGAAGGTCTGTCGCACCCTGGGAATGACATGGGGCAGGAAATAGGGCGCCAGGGTGGGAAAGATGCCGATGCGGACGGTGCCGCTGTGCGGATCGCGGGAACGGCGCGCAATCGATCGGATAGCGTCCATTTCGCCCAGGAGGTTGCGGGCGCGGCTGACGATTTCCTCGCCCACCGGCGTGAGCATCACCTGCCGGGGATGGCGTTCGACCATCTGGACTTCCAGTTCGTCCTCGAGCTTCCGGATCTGCGTACTCAGCGTGGGTTGACTGACGTGACAGCGCTCAGCGGCCCGTGAAAAGTGGCGGACGTCGGCCAACGCGACGAGGTACTGGAGGGCGCGGAGGTTCATGCGCGGCATCATATCAAGTAACTATGACAACCATTAGGACAATCAATTTGTAAGCGCCTTGCAGCGCCCCGGTCCTGGGTATGGCGGCCAATTCAAGCATTCCGTATGCATCAAATTAAGTCACTGGATATAAAGGAGTTTCAAGTAAATGCTGACGATTGGTGACAAGTTCCCCAACTACAAGCTGAAGGCTACCGTGGATACCGAAATGGAATCCGCCTTCACCGATATCGACAACAACACCTACGAAGGCAACTGGCAGCTGGTTTTCTTCTATCCGAAGGACTTCACGTTTGTCTGCCCGACGGAAATCAAGGCGTTCAGCGACCTGGCGGACGAATTCGCCGATCGTGACTGCCAGGTTCTGGCGGCCAGCACCGACACCGAATTCGTGCACCTGGCCTGGCGCCAGCACCACGAAGATCTGAAGGATCTCAAGATCCCGATGCTTGCCGACGTCAAGCGCGAACTGAGTTCGGCTCTGGGTATCCTGCACGCCGAAGAAGGCGTGGCCACCCGTGCGACCTTCCTGGTCGACCCGCAGGGCATCATCCGCCACGTGTCGGTCACCGATATGAGCGTGGGCCGCAACCCCAAGGAAGTCCTGCGCATCCTCGACGCCCTGCAGACCGACGAGCTCTGCCCCTGCAACTGGCAGCCGGGCGAGGACGTCCTGCAGGCGGCTTGATCGACGAAGTCGAGTCAAGCCGTGCCGGAAAGTCGCGCCCGCCGGCGCGGTTCATAAGGACTACGGCAGCCCGCCGGCCGGTCTGCGCATGAACGTGATCGGCCGTCCCGGCATCGAAAAGGCCGACTTCGAACTGATGTCGCTGGCCGTTTCCGCTATCAACGGCTGCGGCTTGTGCATCGACAGTCACGAAAGGGTGCTCAAGGAGGCAGGCGTAAGCAACGAGGTCATCCAGCATGCCGTCCGAATCGCTTCGGTCATGCACGCCGTGGCCACGGTGTTCGACGCCGAGAGCCCGGGTGCCGGTGTGAAGGCCGCTGCCTGATCGCGAGTTAATCTATTGTTGTGCCATGGGTTTGTGCCCCAAGCCCGTGATTGAGCCCCGCACGACGGCGGGGTTCTTTTTTTGACCCCCGGTTATAATTCGTTCATGGACAACCATTCCGAACGCATCGCCCGGGCGCGCACCCGCATCACCAAGCTGGTCTTTCCCCAGGACACGAACCCCATCGGCACGCTCTACGGCGGCACGGCCCTGAAGTGGATGGACGAGGTCGCCTTCCTCACGGCGACGCGCTTCGCCCGCTGCCAGGTGGTGACCGTTTCCATGGACCGGGTCGATTTCAAGGTGCCCATTCCGCAGGGCGCCATCGTCGAGCTTGTCGGGGATGTCACGCGGGTCGGCAATACCTCGCTGACCACTCGCGTCCAGATCATGCTCGAGGATTCGGGCAGCGGCGAGCAGAAGCTGGCCATCGAAGGCCACCTCGCGATGGTGGCCGTCGACGACGCCATGGAGCCGATTCCGGTCGTGAGGGAAGCCGCCGGAGAGTAGGGCTCAGCCGGCCAGCTCCGTGATCGCGTCGCGCGTGCTCGATTCCAGGGCGTCTCCCCGTCTGAGCAGGTCCCCGCCGACGAGAACCGCGAAGTCGGGTCCGAGCCGGCGCCCGGCGGCGGCCACCTGGTCGAGGCGCTTGCCCCCGCCGGTGCAGGGCAGCGTGGCGGGAAGCGTTCCGAGCGGTTCGGTCAGGGCGCGGCAGGTTCGTCCTTCATCGTCGTGGCTGGAGCTGATACGCCCGCCGCTGCCGGGAAAGATGCTGATATCGGCGCCGGCCGCCCGCACCAGCGTACCCAGCAGCACGTCCGTGCTCACGCCGTGATCGTCCGGTTCGGTCAGGCTTCCCGCCATGGCCGGATGGGCCAGCCACATCAGCCCGAATTCCCGCGCCGTGGTCGCCGCGCTTTCCAGTCCCATCACCCAGGGACAGAGGACGACGCCGTGCAGGCCCGCTCGAGCGACGGCCTCGAGCTGGCGCCTGAGGTGATCGCCGCTGCCGGCCGCGTGCGGCAGGTAGAGGCAGTTCCGTCCGGTCTTTTCAGAAGCTTTTTCAATTGCTTGAGCGCATGATGTGATGCGCTTTGTGAAGCTCTGGATGTCGGCTTCGACCAGGTTCTGGTCATCCTTGAGCAGGTCGCCGCCCCCGCGCGCGAAACGCAACGCCAGATCGGCCAGGTGTTCCGGGCTGCTCCCGCGCGGCTTGAGCACGGTGATCAGCATGGCGCGTCCCTCGACGCCCGTGATTTCCCGGATCCGGGCGATGCCGCCCAGTGGCCCCGGCAGTTCGTCGAGCAGGGAGCGCGGAAGCGAGAGGGCCGTCAGCCGGATGCGCGGGTAGAAGGAAACGTTGCCGTAGAGCAGTTGTAGCAACTGGCCCATCTGCTTGCTGGCCAGCAACTCGGGATACCCGATGCGCATCGCCCAGCGCGTTTCATCGACCCGCTCGACCTCGAGGACGCGACCCAGCAGGCGCTCGGCGATGTGCCCGGGGATGAGCTCGGGCAGGATCTCGAGGCTCTGTTCGCGCGCAACGGCCTCGGCCAGCACGTCGGCGGGGCGGTCGGGTCGGGTGGCGATGTAGGTCGCTTCGATCAGATCGGCTGTCATGATTGCGTTCCGGCGAGTCTCCTCGACCGCTTACAATAACGCTTTTCGACCCCGAGCCAGACTCCAGCCAATGCCTGCCAACAAGCGCGTTCTCACCGGCATCACCACCACCGGCACGCCGCACCTGGGCAATTACGTCGGTGCGATCAAGCCCGCGATTGCCGCCAGCCGCGATTCCGGAACGGATTCCTTCTATTTCCTGGCCGACTACCATGCGCTGGTCAAGTGCGAGGATCCCGCCCGCGTCCGGCAGTCGACGCTCGAGATCGCCGCGACCTGGCTGGCGCTGGGGCTGGATACCTCGCGTTCGGTGTTCTACCGACAGTCCGACATCACCGAGATTCCCGAGCTGACCTGGCTGCTCACCTGCGTGACCGCCAAGGGGCTGATGAATCGCGCACATGCCTACAAGGCGAGGGTCGACGACAACGTCGAGGCGTCCGAGGACCCGGATTACGGGATCACCATGGGCCTGTTCTGCTACCCGGTGCTGATGGCCGCCGACATCCTGATGTTCAATGCCCATCGCGTACCGGTCGGCAAGGACCAGATCCAGCACCTGGAGATGGCCCGCGACATTGCGCAGCGCTTCAATCACCGCTACGGCGAGCACTTCGTGCTGCCCGAAGCGCTGGTCGACGAGCACGTGGCCACGCTGCCCGGCACCGACGGGCGCAAGATGTCGAAAAGCTACGACAACACGATCCCCTTGTGGCTGCCCGAAAAGAAGCTGCGAAAGGCGATCATGAAGATCAAGACCAACTCCCAGGAGCCGGGCGAGCCCAAGGATCCCGACAAGGCCGCCGTGTACTCCGTCTACGCGGCCTTCGCCAGCGAGCGACAGCGCGCCGAGATGCGCCAGGCCTTTGCCGACGGCATCGCCTGGGGCGAAGTCAAGCAGCAGCTGTTCGAGCTGGTCAACGCCGAGCTCGAAGCGCCGCGGGAGCGCTTTGATGCGCTGATCAACAACCCGCACAAGGTCGAGGAGGAACTCGAGCGCGGCGCCGAACGGGCCCGCGAACTCAGCCGGCCATTCATCGCGGAGCTGCGCGAAGCCGTCGGCATCCGGTCGCTGGGATGAGCCGTGCGGCCGTGACATGGCATCCGCCGTCGCTGCCGACGAGCGACGGTCGGGAATTTCCGGTTCGTCACGCCTGGTGCGTGGGCCGCAACTATGCGGAGCACGCACGCGAGATGGGCGTCGATCCGGAGCGCGCCTCGCCCGTGTTCTTCTCCAAGCCCGCCCGGGCGCTGGTTCACGCCGATTCCGTGGCCTACCCGCCCGAGACCGAGGAGCTGCATCACGAAGTCGAGCTGGTGGTCTTCCTGGCATCGGGTGGACGGTGCCTTTCGCCGGAGCAGGCGGCCGCATCGGTCTTCGGTTACGCCGTGGGGGTCGATCTGACGCGCCGCGACGTACAGTCTCGCGCCAAGCAGGCCGGGCAGCCCTGGGAAATGAGCAAGGGCTTCGACCAGTCGGGTCCGGTCGGCCTGATCGTGCCGTCTCGGGACTGGGCACCCGCGCCGGAATCGACCATCGAACTCGCCGTCGACGGCCGTAGGCGGCAGGCCGCGCGGCTGGGCGAGATGATCTGGCCCGTGCCGGAACTGCTCGCTGCACTGTCCCGGACGGTCACGCTAGAGGCCGGAGACGCGGTGTTCACGGGGACGCCGGCCGGCGTCGCGGCGCTCGAGCCGGGTGAGCGGGTTCGCGCCCATGTCGAAGGTCTGCCGGAGCTGGATTTAACGATCGCCGCGGCCTGAAACGCTTGTCCGGCATGCTCGGTCCGGTCGTGGTGGTCCCGCCATCGGGCGCGGCTTCAACCGACCGCAGGCGTGTCCACCGAGGACTAGACGAAAGACGGAGAACCCGATTCGATGCTGATCGACGCCCTGATTCTGCTCCCGGTGACCCTCTTCCTGCTCTGGCTATACGCCTATTCCGGGCCTCGCGGTCTTCGCGGTGGCGCATGGTGGGCGGACCGTCTGCCTGCGCTGGTCGCGACGGCGCTGGCCGGCGGCGCGCTGGCCTGGCTTCACCTCACGCTGGAGTTCGAGGATCTCAACCGCAACATCATCGCCGTGGTCTCGGCCTACCTGGTGCTGCTGGCCGGGCTGGGCCTGGCATGGCTGATTCGCTGGCTGCGCTCCAGGCGTTGATATACTTCGGGCTGACAACGCTGCGCGGGATGCAAGGGAGACGACCGCAATGATGCCCAAGGGCTCGTATTCAGTCGACAGCCTGCTGGAATTCCTCAAGTATGCGGGCATGGAAGGGCTGGTCAATCCCGCGTCGGCGCGAAGTCGCCGCAACGCCGTCGAACAGCTGGCCGCCGAGCTGACCGAGGAGGAGCGCGCCGACCTGCGCAAGGTCGACGTCGACGACCTGGCGTCACGTTTTCACAAGCTCGAGGAGTCGAGCCTTCGCCTGGAGGCGCTCGAACTCTACGCCGAGCGTTTCCGGCTGGCGCTGGCCGATTTCCTGGCCTGGAGCGAGAACCCCGCCGCTTTCGATACCGTGGGTTCGGAACGGCTGCGCGCCATTCCCCGCGGGCCAAGCGGGCGCAGCGGGATCGGTCCCGACCAGGAGGTGGCCGAGCGGATCGCTCTGGAGTCGACCGAAAATCCCTCCAATGTCGTGCCGGTGGCCCTGGCCGAAAACCGAACCGTGCACATCGCCGGACTGCCGCTCGATCTGTCCGCGGCCGAGGCCGAGAAGATCTGCCGGATCGTCCGCGCCTTTGCCGCCGAGCCGGGTGACGGGGAGGACGGGCAATGAGCCGTCTCGTATGGATCACGCCGATGGTGCTCTTCGGCGTCATCGGCATCGGACTCTGGCTCTACTTCATCCACCCGGCGCCGAGCAACCCCTTCCACGACGAACTGGTGCCGGAACTGGTCGTGTTCTGCATCGAGGGTTTCATCCTGCTCGGCCTGCTCAGCCTGATCCAGCGTTCGCGTGAGCACGCCCGTCGCCAGGAGCTCTGGCTGAGCCTGCGCGGGTCGTTCCGCGACCTCTTGTCCCTGCTCGATATCGCGTTCCTGGACCCGGAAGGTGAACCGAGCCCGTCGAAAGAGCTCGAAACCGATCCGGCGGTAATCGATCGCCTTCTGTCCGACCTGGACGAGCGTCACCCCGATCTCGACAGCCTGGTCGCGATCAAGAAGGAAGCCGAGGAGACGCTGTCGCTCACGCGCGACCTGGTGGCGGTGGCGGCCCAGCTGTCGGCCACACACATGAACTGGTGGATTGCCATCGTCGACAGCATCCGTCGCCTGTCCGAGGCGACCGACCGCCGCGGCATGGAAAAGGGTATCCACGAGATGCTGATCAACATCCGCGAGTTCGATCGCCTCGAATTCTGACGCGCTCCGCGGGAGAGGCCGGCGTGCCGCGCCGATGAGCGGTCGAGGAAAAAAAAGGGGTGGCAGGCCACCCCGAAATCGCGTCACGGCGTCAAGACGCCGGATCAGCCACCCTTGATCTCGATCCGTCGGCCGCGGCTGGTTTCCACATCGTCGCGGCGCGGAACCGTCACTTCGAGAACGCCGTTCTTGAGTTCGGCACCAATATTGTCGGTGTCCGCATCGAAGGGCAGCGTGAGCATGCGCTCGTAGCGACCGTATATGCGTTCGATGCGATGATACTGGTCGTCCTTCACGTCCTCGCTGCGACGGTCCTTGCGTGCCCGGATCACGAGCGCGTCCTCATCGACGCTCAGATCGATGTCATCACGCTCCACGCCCGGCAGCTCGACCGACAGCCGGTATTCATTGCCGGTTTCGAAAATGTCGAGCTGGGGCTGCAACAGCGGGTTGGAACCATCGACCAGGGGACGATCCATCGACCAGCCGGCACCGCCGAAAAAGCTGTCAAACAGCTGGTCCATCTGTTCGTGGATTCGACTGATTGGATCAGCTTCATGCTTCACGGAGCCGGAGCCCAATCGGCTGACCGGCACGGAACTGGAACGGCGGAACCAACGGCTGGGTGTGGTCAGATGGGTCATTGCCATACGAATCACCTCCTCAAACGGATTCAAGAAAGCAAAACGAACAACAACGTTCGGCAGACACGTCCGGCGCCTGCAGGATCCCATGTATGGCCTGGATTGTCCTGTTTCAAGGGGCCTCGTTCCGGTCTGCACGTCTTGCTCAGGGCTGTTCGAAGCGGTCGCCGAAGAGCAGGTCGGCCAGGTCGGCCACGGCCCACTGGGACAGTTCGGTCAGCCCGGCGACCGTGGCGTAACCGCTGCTCACCTGGGTGGCGAGGCAGTCCCAGTCCGGCGGCGCCTCGGTATAGCGGCAGACCCGGGGCACGCCTGCATTGAGGCGCGGAAGGCTCAGTGAAAGATCGCCGGAAGCCGGATCGTCGCCGGCCGTCAGGCTGGCCAGATTCCACCAGTGGCCGGTGCCGGCGATATCGGGGTTCAAGGCCGCGTCCGGGTGGTCCTCGCCGTGCCAGGCCATGCTCAGCCGCTCGATGGTGCCGGCATCACCAATTTCGATCTCTACGGCCTGCGGTCCGGCGAAGCCGAGGATGTGGCTGCCGCTGCCGGCGACTTCGGTTGCGTCGGTGATCAGACCGCCGTCGGTGTTGGCTACCGTGCCTTCGGCGTCGCGCAGGCGATGAATCTTGACGGTGCCGGTATTGTGCAGGCTGCGTCCGTCTTCCACCAGAAGCCCGAAGCCCTCAACGGCATCGTCTTCGGTGTCGGAGCCGAGCAGGGCGCCGATCTCGATCTGCCCGCTGTTCTGGTGAACTGCGCCGGTCGGCCCTCGAAACGCCAGTCCCGGAGGTGTCGACAGGCGGCTTCGGATCATTCCCTGGTTGACCACCACGGCATCAATGACGAACGGCGCGCTGCTCGCGTTGCTGAAGGCAGACGTTGTCACATTGCCTCGCTGATCGAGCAGTCCGTTCTCGACGGTTATCGCGGGCGCGCTGAAACCACCCGGGTCGGCAAAGAGCTGCACGCTGGCGACTTCCTCCACGATCAGGTCGTGATCGATGATGCGCAGGTGCGGGGCGGGGGTGCCGTAGTGGCCGCCCGGCACAACCGGTTGGAGAAAGCCGTCGATTACATGGATGGCGCCATGGACGTTGTTCCAGCCCCTAGCCTGGACATAGCCCCGCGCTCCGCCGATGGCGGGGCGGTCGAGGATCACGTCATTGTGGATGTGCGTATTGCCGATGAACAAGCGTCCGTGCACCAGCACCGGCTGGGATGAAGTCACGGTCGCCCGCAGAGCGGGTCTTGCGCCGATGCCTCCCGATACTTTCGACTGGCCCAGATTGAAACGGCCCGTCTGGCGTACAACAAGCGGGCCTCCGGAAAGCGTGAGCACGACGTCGTCCGCGGTCGTCTTGATCTGGTGCGCCTCGGTATGCGAGTCCCCATGGTCGATTCCAAGCTCCAGCGACCAGATCTCGGCGTCGTCACCGAATGTCACTTCCACTGCGCTTGCCGGCGCGATCGTCACCGCATCATCCGGACCGGGTACGTTGTCGTGCTGATCGCAATTCCAGTTGGCGGCGGTGTGCCAGTCGCTGTCCGCGGAGCCGGTCCAGCTGCAACTCCCCGATGCTTGAGATAATGCCGTTTGACTGGCCAGTATCCCGCAGGCCAGCGTCGCGCTCAGTCGGACAAGCAAGCAGATAGGTGAAGTTGCTGCATTCACGATGGCACTCCCTGGGTCATTGAAAGCGGTCGGCGAACAGTGCATCGGGAAATCCGATCAGCCGGGCAGCGGCAATCTGCCAGAAGCGATCCCCTTCGCTGTCGGTCTCGCCGCTATAGCCCCCTACCGCGATACGGCCGGCCATGGGATCGATGTCGATCGCCTTGGCCTGGTCGATGGGACCGACACCGAAATCGAAAACGGTCGTGCCATCGGTTCCGAATGCCGGGTCTTGGGTGCCGTCGGATCGCATGACGGCCACGGCCACCTGTCGCGTCGTTTCACCGCTGCCGATCTCGATTTGACCGGCGGCGTAGATGCGGCCTGAGGGGCCGATGCGAAGGGCTTGCGCAGAAGCGACCGGTCCGCCGAACTCGATAAAGGCCGTGCCATTGACAGCAAAGTCCGTGTCGAGGGAACCATCCGGGTTGAATCGCGCGAGTGTGAATCGACGGGTCACTCCGTCTGTCGCAATGCTGTCGCCGGCGACCAGGATCCGGCCGTCGGGCATCGTCGCGAAGTCCCAGATTCGATCGTCGTAGCCGTCCAGATCGTGGGTGACCACGCCATCCATGCCGAAGTTGCTGTCGAGAGTGCCGTCTGCCTCAAAGCGAAGCAGCAGGAAGTCTCGGTCATCGCTCGATCTGGCCATTCCGCCCGCGAGGATTTTCCCGTTGTCCAGGACGGCAACGGCGGTCAGCCGATCTTCGTCACCGGTGATATCCAGCATGATCTCGCCCTCGTTGCCGAAACCGGTATCGAGCGTGCCGTCGGCGTTGTGACGGGCCAGGGCGATATCCCGAGAGGTGTCCTCGAAGCTCGTCTGATCCGCGAATCCGGCGCTGACTACCTTGCCGTCGGATTGGACCGCCACGGCGTAGGCATAGGCAATTTCGCCGTAGAACACGGCTGGGTCGTACTGCTGGAGTACGCCGCCACCCGCGTTGGTGCGAAAGATCTCGAACACGCGGGGAGAGCCGCTGCAAGTGGTCTGGCGGTAGCCCGCAGCGATCAGGTCGCCGTTGCTCACCCGGGTTCCCGTAAGAAATGCACGCGGCACGCTCGAGCAGCCGAAGGCCCCGGCTGGATAGACCTGCGAATGTACCAGGGTTCCGTCCGGATCGAAGATCGTCAGCGTTCCCGAGCGGTTCGCGGGGTTGCCGTTGTCTTCGGCGTGACCGATTAAGGTTACCGAGCCATCGGGAGCGAGCGAGACCGCGTTCGCCAAGGCCCACTCCGCCACGGGGTGCGTCACCGTGCCTGTGCCATTGAATTGCGGGTCGAGGGAGCCGATCTGGGCGCGGCTCGTTTCGACCTGGATGCCGACCGCCAGTACGATCAGCGAGGTAAGCATGGAAATTCGTTGTTGGGCCATCGTATTTTGCTCCCTCTATCGTTTGTCGTCATCACGGTTTCGAACGACTACGGCAATACCCAGGCAGGCGGTGATGACACCCACGGCAACCGACGCGAATTGGAGCAGGTAATCAAACACTCCATTGCTTCTGGCAGCTTCGACGGGCTGCCGTCACGGACTGGCCGAACGGCCTGATGGTCAGGTGCCGGGGTTCCGTTTCGTGCATGGCCCTCTTCCTCGAGTCGTCATTGGGGTAGCGGTCGCAGGCGATGGGGCCGTGCGCCGCTACATGGCGATCAGACTGGGGTGAACGGCAGGCATCTGCTTTTCGGCAACCTTATTTTTTCTTGAAGATTGCCCTTTCGAAGGGGCTCAACCGGATTCGCAAGTTGCCTCGAGAGTGAGGGATCGGCGCCACTCCGGACCATGGAGCTGCTCGAGGGCGCGGCTCGCTGCCCGGCATTCATCGGGGTCTGCAGCGGTTCTGTAAAGATGGCGCGCGGCGGGGTACAGGCGGGTGGCCCATTGCTCGGCCGCCGGCATCAGGCGCTCGAGCGAGGGGTGTCGTGCGTCGGCTCGATGCAAGGCCTCGGCCAGCTCGATGATCAACTCGGCGTCGGCCAGCTCGCCGGGATCCAGGTCGAGGAGCAGCTCGTCGATGGCTGAATCCACGCTCCCCAGTTGCCCCGCGACGATCTGCAGCCGCAGGCCGAGCGCTTTCACGCTATCGAGGTAGCGCTGGTCGCCGTAGTCTCCGGCGAGGTCCTCGAGCTTACTGAATGCGCTCTGGGCGGCAGCCTGTTCGCCCCGGTCGAGCGCGAGGCGGACAAGCTCGATCTGGCAGGTGATCCTGCCGGGCGTGTTGTCCAGGTCCGACCAGATCGATGCCGCCTGTTCGTAGTGTCGCCCGGCGCCGGCATGGTCGCCAAGGGAATGCAAACTCCGGCCCAGCAGCAGCGCTGACTGCGCGGCACTGGCCTGCTCGTTGCGAGAGCGAGCGAGCGTGAGGGATTCCAGCGCCAGCTCGCGGGCGCTAGCGAAACGCCCGCGCTGGTAGTCGACTCCGGCCAGGCGCGCGATCGTCTGGCCGATGGCGCGGACGTTGCCGGAGCTCCGGAACTCGGCCAGCGCCTGCTCGAGCATTCTTTCGCCTTCGTCGAGACGCCCTTGTTCGAGCGCGATTTCGGCGATCACGGTACGGGTATTGGCGGCCTGGTCGCGAAGTCCCAGCTCGACGCGCCTGGCATGAGCGCGCTCCAGGAAGGACAAGGCCTGCTCGAGATTGCCCTGGTCGAAGTGCGAATAGCCGATATTGTGGAGCAGACGGGCCTGTTGAATACGATTATTCTGCCTGCGATAGATGTCGAGGGCCTGGTGCGCGAAGTGGCGTCCGCGCTCGTAATCCGCGCGCGTGAACGCGACCATGCCCAGATTCCCAAGGGCAGAAGCGACCCCGCCGGTCATGCCGTGTGACTCGAATCTTTCCCGGGCGTCCAGGTAGAGCTGCTCGGCGCGTTCGAGGTCTCCCGCGTACCACTCCAGGTTACCCATGGTCGAGCGGATGGCTGCATCCAGCCACGCGTCCTCCAGTCGGGTTTCAAACAGTTCCTGGAGCTGTGCGCGAGCGGCTTCCATCTCCCCGGCATAGCGCAGCGTGATGCTGTAGTGATAGCGCGCCCAGTGGGCCTCCGGAGCTTCGCGCAGGATGTACTCGTAAAGTTCGAGAGCGTCTTCGAGATCTCCGGTCTGTCGATGATGATAAGCGCGTGCGTAGGCTTCATCGAGGAAGGGGTTGCCGAGACCGAGCGCGCCTGCCGGTGTGTGCCTGGGAGCGCCAAGTCGCTCGGCGAGCAGGCCGGCCATTCCCAGCGAGAGTGACGCTGGACCGCTTCCGGCCAGTTCGAGCCGGGAGCGACTCCGGTCGGTCAGGTCGATCAGCTCCAGACGATACCCGCCTTCGTCGGGAACCAGGCGGGGAGCGAACACTTGGTCGACACCGCCGATATCCACGGCGGCCTCGACCGCTCCTCCGTCCTCACCGGCCGCCCGGGTCAGTGCGTTGAGCTCGCGCTGCGCGACCACTTCGATGCCGCTTCGTTCGAGATGTTCGCTGATGAGCGCCGTGCCGCCGGCTCGCACCCAGTCGAGGGAGTCGTTGCCTGTGGCGTTCTCCATCGGGAGAAGCGCGATGCGGGGCGCAAGCGGTTCACTCACACGCCAGGCCTGCCACCAGACGAGCAGTCCGATGACCAGGAAAAGTGCCCCCAGAAGGGCCGGCCAGGGGAGACGGGCGAGGCGGTTCTGGAGCGCTGGCGAGTCATCCTGCGGGCTGATGTCGGCATCCATTCGATAGCCGACCCCCCTGAGGGTCACGAGCGCATCCTCGAGGCCAGCGTGCGTCCTCAACAGCGCGCGCAATTTGTGAATCGCCTGGGAGATGACGGCGTCGCTGGCAATGCGACGCCCCCACACTTGTTCAAGAAGTTCGTCCTGCGCGATCGCGCGCCCGCGATGCCGCACCATGTAGAGCAACAGGTCGAAGACCTTGGGTTCGACGCGTACCTCCGCGTCGCCGGCACAGAGTCGCCTGGCGGTGGCGTCGACGTCGAGACGGCCGATCGAAAACCTGCTGATTGCGCTCACGCCCTCACTCGTCTGGACAGCGGGATGCCTCGATCATACTCAACCAGCCCCCGCGCTGCATGCGGTGCGACGGGGCGTCATGCAAGAACGCGGGCGCTATTCAGCCCTTGCCGCGGGTCTGAGTCTTGTTGTGGCGGGCGTTCTTTTCCATGAAGCCGATGATCATGCCGGCGACGTCCTTGCCCGTGGCGGTCTCGATGCCTTCGAGACCGGGGGAGGAATTGACCTCCATGACGAGCGGACCGTGGTTGGAGCGAAGCAGGTCCACGCCGGCGACGTTCAGGCCCATGATCTTGGCCGCCCGCACCGCCGTGGAGCGCTCTTCCGGCGTGATCTTGATCAGGCTGGCCGAGCCGCCGCGGTGCAGGTTGGAGCGGAATTCGCCGGGCTGGGCCTGGCGCTTGATGGCGGCGACGACCTTGCCGCCGACCACGAAGCAGCGGATGTCGGCGCCGCCGGCTTCCTTGATGTACTCCTGCACCATGATCGAGACGTTCAGGCCCATGAAGGCTTCCAGCACCGACTCGGCGGCTTTTTTCGTCTCGCAAAGCACCACGCCGATCCCCTGGGTGCCTTCCAGAAGCTTGACCACCAGCGGCGCGCCGCCGACCATCTGGATCAGGTCACCAATGTCCTTGGTGGCGTAGGCGAATCCGGTGACCGGCAGGCCGATGCCCTTGCGTGACAAAAGCTGGAGCGAACGCAGCTTGTCGCGCGAGCGCGTGACCGCCACCGACTCGTTGAGCGGGAAGGTGCCCATCATCTCGAACTGGCGCAGGACCGCCGTGCCGTAGAAGGTCACCGAAGCGCCGATTCTCGGAATGACGGCGTCGAAGCGCTCGATCGGATCGCCCCGAAAGTGGATCGTCGGACGGTGCGATGCGATGTTCATGTAACAGCGCAGGGTGTCGACGATCTGAACATCGTGCCCGCGCTCCTTGGCGGCCTCCAGCAGGCGGCGGGTCGAGTAGATGCGGCGGCTTCGGGAAAGGATGGCGATACGCATGGGAGGCGAACCCCTGTAGTTTCGTGTCAGACCCTACAGGCGCGGTTTGCCCTGCAGGAACGTGCGCGCCGGGTAGACCAGCGCGTGGTTTTCCATGGCGGTCCGGCCGAGCAGCATGCGATAGCGCATTCTCTCACGATTGGTCAGGGTGATGTCCACATCCCATCTTGAGTGGCCCACGATGATCGGCGTGCGAATCGTCAGGCGTTCCTCGGGTTCGCCCGAGGTGTTGCGGACCCGGCGAACGCGTCGCACTTGTGCCTCGCAACGCTGCAGGCGCATGGCTTCGTGTCGACCGACCGGCACCCGGAACATCGCGTAGGCGACACCATCGCGCTCGATCTGCTCGATATCCAGTGCATGCAGGGCACAGCTCTTGGCACCCGTGTCGACGCGCGCCCGGAGCTGGTTGATGCCCAGATCCGGCAGCGCGATCCACTCGCAGGCCCCGATGATCATGTTCGGAGCAATGTGCGATTTCATGACATCACTCGGCCTTGGACAGGTCGGCGATCATGGCCCTGAGGAACCGGGCCGCCTCGCCGCCGGTGCAGGCACGGTGGTCAAAGGTCAGCGACAGCGGGATCATGCGATGCACCTCGACGCCGCCCAGCACCGGCACGACCTCGTGGCGCAGCACGCCGGCGGCCACGATGGACACGCAGGGCGGATTGATGATCGGCGTGGCGTAGCGCCCGGCAAAAACCCCGAAGTTGGACAGCATGATGGTGTAGTCCTTGAGGTCCTCGGGCGGAATGCTGCGGTTCTTGACGTTTTCCTTCAGGCGGTTGATCTCGCCGCGGATGTCTTCGCGCGAACCGTTGTGCACGCCCTTCAGCCGGGCCACGAACAGGCCGTCGGCGGTGTCGACCGCCATGCCCACATCCATGCCCTTGTGCACCATGCGCATGTTCTGCTCGTCGTCGAACCAGGCGTTGAGGCCCGGTTCGGCTCTCGCGCCGGCGGCCAGGGCGCGCAGCAGGCGGAAGGTGACGTCCTCGCCCGCGCGCCAGGCGTGGATGTCCGCATCGTCCATCAGCGTGGTCGGAACGACGCGCTTGTGCGACTCGCTCATGGTACGCGCCATGGTCCGCCGCGTGCCACGCAGGGGCTCCCATTCGCCGCTGGCCGACGCGGCCGGCTGGCTGGAGCGCTCCGGGGAGGCCGGCTTCTGCTCGCGTTCCGGCTCGGTCGGGAATTCCGGCTCGGGCTTACCCGCGGCCGCTCGCTCCCGGCGGGGCTCATCCTGCGCTGTGCCTTCCTCGGCGGCCTTGCGAACGTCCGCGGCCGTCACCACGCCGTCGGCGCCACTCGGGCTGACCCGGGACAGGTCGACCTTGTGCTTGCGGGCAAGCGCGCGGACGGCCGGAGTGACCCTGACGCCGCCGACGGTCGAGGTGCGCTCCTGCAGCACTTCGCCGCCGGCCTGCATCTTGCCGACCACGGTGCCGGAATCCTCGCGGTCCTTGGTTTCCTGCGCCGGGGTTTCCTGCGCTGCAGCCTCGTCTTCCCCGGACGATTCTTCCCCGGAGGCCTCGGCGGGCGGCTGTCCTTCCTCTGCGGCCGCTTCGGTGGCAGGCGGTTCGTCCTGGGTCGAGGCTTCGGTGCCGGCTTCGCCCTCGACCTCGAATTCGGCCAGTGGCGCGCCGGTCTTGATCACGTCGCCGGGGCCGCCGTAGAACTTCACCACCTTGCCTTCGAAGGGGCTGGGAACCTCGACCACAGCCTTGGCCGTTTCCATCGAAACGAGGGGCTGGTCGACTTCGACGGTGTCACCCTCGGACACCAGCCATTCGACGATTTCGGCATCCGGCAGGCCCTCGCCGAGGTCGGGCAGATTGAAAACGCTCATGAAACCTCCAGAATCTCTTTGGCCGCGTCGACGATCCGCCGGACGCTGGGCATGTACTTCATTTCGTTTCGATAAAGCGGCATGACCACATCGTAGCCGCAAACGCGCTTGACGGGTGCGTGCAGGTGCCAGATGCCCGCGTCCGCCAGGCCGGCGGCGATCTCACTGGCCACGCCGCAGTGCTTCGGCGCTTCCTGGATGATCACGCAACGGCCGGTGCGCTCGACCGATTCGATGATCGTGTCCATGTCGAGCGGGCTGACGGTGGCCACGTCGATGACCTCCACGCTAAGGCCCTGTTGTTCCAGCTGATCGGCGGCCTGCAGCGTCTCCTTGACCATCGATCCCCAGGTCACGAGCGTGATGTCGTTGCCGTCGCGAAGCGTGTAGCAGACGTCCATCGGCAGTTCCTCGCCGTCGTCGGCCACTTCTTCCTTCTGCCAGCGGTAGATGCGCTTGGGTTCCATGAAGATGACCGGGTCCGGGTCGCGGATGGCAGCCAGCATCAGGCCGTAGGCACGCGACGGCGACGACGGGATCACCACGCGCACGCCCGGCATGTGGGCGAACAGCGCCTCAGGACTCTCGGAGTGGTGCTCGGGTGCGTGGATGCCGCCACCGGACGGGAAGCGAAGCACCATCGGGCAGCTCATGCGGCCGCGGGTGCGGTTACGCAGGCGGCCAGCGTGGCACATGATGTGGTCGATCATCGGCATCGTGAAGCCGCAGAACTGTGCCTCGGCCACGGGCTTGATGCCCTGGGAGGCCATGCCCACGCTCATGCCCGCGATCATCACCTCGGCTAGCGGCGTGTCGATGACGCGTTCGTCGCCGAACTTGTCGTGCAGCCCGGCGGTGGCACGGAAAACGCCGCCGTTGACGCCGACGTCCTCGCCGAACATCACCACGCCGGGGTCTTCTTCCATCGCCCGGGCGAGCGCCATCGTGACGCCTTCGATCAGGGTAATTTCTGCCATCAGTGGTGCCCTCCGTCCTCGGCGTATTCCTGCGCGTAGGTGCGCTGCTCGATCAGGTCCTGGGGGAGCTCGGCGAACATGTAGTCGAACATGGCGGTCACCGGCTGCGGGTCGTTCTCGATCATCTCGAGGTACTCGTCGGCGGCCTGCTGGACCCACTTCTTGCACTCGCCCAGCAGTTCCTCGTCCTGCTGCTCGTCCCAGGCGCCCTGGTCCACCAGGTAGGCCTTGAGGCGCTTGAGCGGCTCGCGGTCCCAGGCTTCGTCGACTTCATCGCCGGGGCGGTAGCGGCGCGCATCGTCGGCCGTGGTGTGGTCGCTGAGCCGGTAGGTGATCATCTCGATGACGAAAGAGCCCTTGCCCTGTCGGGCGGCGCTCACCGCCTTGTCCATCGCCCACAGGCAGGCAATCAGGTCGTTGCCGTCGACCTGGATGCTGGGCAACCCGCCGGCGATGCCCTTCTGGGCCAGCGTGGCGGCGGTGTTCTGCTTCTTGCGCGGCACCGAGATGGCCCACTGGTTGTTGACGATGACCAGCACGAGCGGCAGCTTCCAGGCGCTGCCGGCGTTGATCGCCTCGAGGAAGTCGCCCTTCGACGAACCGCCGTCGCCGACCACGGTGACGGCCACGCGGTCTTCCTTCTTGAGCTTGTAGGCCAGGGCCGCGCCGGCGGCGTGGAGGCACTGCGTGGCGATCGGAACGCACCAGGCGAAATCGTGCTTTGGGCCGCTGAAATCGCTGCCGCGCTCGTCGCCGCCCCAGTAAAGCAGGACTTCCGACATCTTCACACCGCGGTAGAACTGTGCGCCGTACTCGCGGTACATCGGGGCGAAGCAGTCCTCTTCCTTCATCGCCGCGCCGATCGCCACGTGCGCCGCTTCGTGGCCCAGACTGGAAGCATAGGTGCCGAGCTTGCCAGTGCGCTGGAGCGCCACCGCTTTCTTGTCGAAAGTGCGCGTGAGCACCATCAGCTTGTACAGTTCGGTCAGGCGATCGAAATCCCTCGCCAGGGCCGGCACCTGCTGGTCCTCGACCAGCTTGCCGTCTGGCTTGAGGAACTGGAAATAGTCCACCTTGAAGGCGGCGGCAGTGTGCGCCATGTCGACTCCTCTCTTTGTGATATTCCGGAATTCGGAGGCCGGACGGCCGCTCCGAAGCGGGGCCGTATTATAAGCGCTCGGGGCGCGCGTGAGGAAATGCGCCGGATGAGTGCCGCTGAGCGTTTTGAGCGGCATCGGACCGTGAAATGCCCGCAAATGGGGCGTTTGGAGCGTGTCAGGCCGTTTGTGCCATAATCGAGCCCGCATACCAAAACAATCAGGGGTACTCGAGGATGAAAAAGCTGATCACACTGGTCGGCGGCCTGGCATTGGCTGCCGGTTTGCATGCGCAGTCGGTGTCGATGCCGGCGCTGAACGCTCCGGTGAACGTCTACACCGACGCCAATGGCATTCCGACGATCGTCGGCGAGACCGAAGGCGACGTCAACTACGTGCGCGGCTACCTTCACGCGCGCGACCGGCTCTTCCAGATGGACTACCTCAGACGCGTTGCGTCGGGCACGCTCGCCGAGCTGCTCGGCCAGGGCGCGCTGAGCAGCGATATCGAATTGCGGACGCTCGGTCTGCGGCGCGGTGCGCTCGAGACCTGGCAGCACATGACCGCCGACGAGAAGGCCTGGGTCAAGGCCTACGCGGACGGCGTCAACGCCTTCATCGCCACGACGCCGCAGCTGCCGCCGGAATACGGCGTGCTCGAGCTCACGCAAGTCGAGCGCTGGTCACCGGTCGATTCGCTGATCATCGGCAAGCTTCTGGCCTTCCAGCTCAGCTTCGATTCCGGGGTCGTCGACCGCACCATACGGCTTGCCACCTACCAGGGCGTGGGCGAAGTCGTCGGGTTCGACGGCGCGACGCTGTTTTCCGAGGACATCTCGCGGGCCCAGCCGATGGATGACCGGATCAGCATTCCGAACTTCTTCGAAACGACGGGCATCATTCCCGTGCCCGGCGGCAGCCAGACCGAAAGCGAAGGGGCCGGCGGCAAGGGGCAGGGTGGCTCAGCCTGGCAGAACCTGCCGCAGATCGACGACGCCGTGGTCGGCAGCCTGCAGAACTACATGCAGCGTGTGCGGGAGATTCCGCTGCTCGGCACGACCATCGGCCGGGCCGACAACCGGGCCGGCTCCAACTGGTGGGTCGTCTCCGGGGACCACACCGAAAGCGGTTACCCGATCATGGCCAACGACCCCCACCTGGGGCTGGACATGCCGGCGCTGATGATCAACGAAAACATCGTCATCCGCGACGAGAACCGCATCGTCAGCGGGGTCACGCCCCCGGGCACGCCCCTGACCCTGCTGGGCTGCAACGTCGACATCTGCTGGGGGCTGACCAACCACAACATCGACGTCACGGACTACTTCCAGGAAGAAATCAGGACCAACAGCTACGGGCTGCCCACGCACACGGTCCACGCCGACGGCGATGATCCGGTTCTCTACGCCTTCCAGAGCTATTTCGTCAACAGCATCGGTGACGGCCAGCCGGACAACATCAGTCGCGCCAACGTCGGCTACGACTCCGGCGGGATCACCTTCCTGGTGCCCCGGCGCAACAACGGCCCGATCGTGGCCCAGCCCGATTCGAGCTCGGCGATTTCCGTGCAATACGCCGGCTGGGGGGCGACCTTCGAGCTGTCCTCGATCCGCGGCTTCGAGCGCGCCAGCAACATGGAAGAGTTCCGGTCGGTGATCGACAACTGGACCTTCGGTTCGCAGAACGTCGTCTACGCCGATGTCGACGGCAATATCGCGTATTTCACGACCGGCGCCGTTCCCCTGCGCGAGGACCTGCAGAACAACGAAGTCGGAGGCGGCGTTCCGCCCTTCCTGCTTCGCGACGGTTCCGGTGCCCTCGGCCATGACTGGCTGCCGGCCAACGAGGACTCGACGCGCGCCGCGCCCTTCGCCTCCCTGCCCAAGTCGGAGATGCCGAGCGTGGTCAACCCGCCCTGGGGCTACATCGCCAACGCCAACAACGACCCGGTCGGCACGACGCTGGACAACAACCCGCTCAACCAGCTGCGCCCGGGCGGCAACGGCATTTACTATCTCAATCCGTCCTATTCCGAGCTTCGCATGGCGCGCATCGACCGGGAACTGCAGGACATGATTGCCTCCGGCAGCCCCATCAGCGTCGCGGACATGAAGGCGCTGCAGGCCGACAACCAGCTCTTCGACGCCGAGCTGATCGTGCCCTACATCCTCGATGCATTCGTCAATGCGACCGAGGAGGGGGCCTGGCCGGGCCTGGCCCAGTTCGCGGCGAACCCGGCCGTGCAGGAAGCGGTCGGCCGGCTGTCGGACTGGGACTTTTCCACGCCCACCGGCCTGGCCGATGGCTATGATCCCGGCAGTCCGGCCGGGGCTGGAGCGCCTTCCGCCGAAGCGGTGGCCAACAGCGTCGCAGCCACGATCTACTCGGTGTGGCGCGGGCAGGTCATCGGCAACACCATTGATGCCACGCTCGAAGGCCTTCAGCTCGGCGACGCGCTGCCCGGCTCCAGCGACGCGCTGCGCGCGTTCCACAATCAGCTGGCCAGCTTCGACGAGAGCGGCGGCGTCGGCGCCTCGGGCATTCCGTTCTTCAACGTCGAAGGCGCGCCCGACCTGGCTGCGGCCCGCGACACGGTGCTGCTGGCCAGCCTGGCGCAGACCCTGGAGCTGCTGGCCAGCGACGAGTTCGCGCCGGCCTTCGGCAATTCGACCGACCAGGACGATTACCGCTGGGGCAAGCTGCACCGCATCGTGTTCAGGCATCCGCTCGGCAGCGATCCGTTCAACGTGCCCAACGGAGGCGGTCTGAGCGATCTCGGGCCGAACCTGCCGGGCGTGGCCCGCGCCGGCGGCTACCAGACGGTCGATGCCTCATCGCACAGCGTGCGCGCGGACGGTCTCAACGACTTCATGTTCGGCTCCGGCCCGGCTCGCCGGACTGTCGCCGAGATGACGCCGGGTACGCCCAACGTCAGCGAAGTGCTGCCGGGCGGCCGGAGCGGCGTGCTGGTGAGTCCCTTCTACACCAACCAGCTTCAGCGCTGGCTGGTGAACGACTACCTGTCGCTCGTGTTCGGGGAGAGCGAGGCGCAGGGTTCTGCGATCGACGTGACCACTTTCGCGCCCTGATCTCCGCGAGAATGTTGGTTCCACATGCGCCCGCCACTGGCGGGCGCTTCCTTTCGGGTTGAATACGACCGCCCGGGCGGCCATTGTGGAGAGTCTGGAATCCTACAGGCAGCCCGATGATTAATCTCCTCGACCAGTTCGCCCTGACGCATACGCAGGTCACCCGGCTTCATGCCGACCTCACCGAAGTGGTGCCCGCCAGCCAGCGCTTTAGCGCCAAGGTGGAGCTCAAGTTGACGCCCCGGGAATACAGCCACGACGGCGAATTGCCCCAGTACCAGGTGAGCGCGCATCTCGTCTGCCGGGGCCATCGCGACACCGACACTCCGGACAATCCCCTGTTCACCATCGAGCTCGTGTTGCAGGCGGTCTACCGCCAGTTTCAGGGTGACCCGGTCGACTTCGAACGCTTCAAGGCGAACCACGGCAGCCTGACGCGACAGCTTTATCCCCTGATTCATCATCAGCTCCAGCCGGTGTTCAAACAGTTCGGTCTCGACCAGGTCAAACTACCCTATGATCTCGCCGGTGCGCCCGAGCAGGGAACGCAGAGACAGGTTCATTAGCCGGGTACGGCTTCGCGCCGGGGTTGTTACGGCGGCGACGGCCGGCGCCGGCGTTGGAATTGACCCGCACGAGGGGTCATGAAAGAATCCCCTGACGCATCCGAGAGGGAAGGTCTGCGGTGAACAGCGCGACGCGCGAGCCGATTTCGAAAGTCGATGTTGCCTGGTTGCGCATGGAGCAGCCGACGAACCTGATGATGATCACCGGGGTGATCGTGCTCGACCACGCGATCGATTTCGAGGCTTTCGCGCAGGTGGTGACGAACCGGTTCCTCTCGTTCCGGCGTTTCAGGCAGAAGGCCGTGGAGACCGCGCGCGGTTGCTGGTGGGAAAGCGACGACCTGTTCGAGCCCAGCGCCCATATCGTGCGGACCGCTCTGCCCGGCAACGCCGGCAAGGCCGAGCTCGAAGAGCTCGTCTCGCAGCTGGTGTCCACGCCGCTGGACAAGACCAAGCCGCTTTGGCAATTCCACCTGGTCGAAAACTACGCCGACGGCCCCGTGGTCATCAGCCGAGTTCACCACTGTTATGCCGACGGCATCGCCCTGGTGCAGGTCCTGCTTTCGCTGACCGAGTCGGATCCGGAAAAGTCGCTTCAACAGATCAGCCCTCATCACTGGAAGAAGAAGCGCGCGGCCGAGTCCAACATCTTTCGGCGGCTGATGGCGCCTGCGCGCGAGGGCATCGACGTGGTCGGGCATTTCAGCTACAAGATGCTCGAGGAGGCGGCGCAGATGATTCGTGAGCCGCATGTCGCCGCCGATTACGCCGGAGTCGCGGCCGACCTGATGGCGGAGCTCGCAAACGCGCTGCTCCTGCCCGACGATCCGCCGTCACGCTTCAAGGGCAGGCTGGGCGTTCGGAAAAACGTCGCCTGGGCCGACCCGATCGATCTCGAAGAAGTCAAGGCCGTAGGGAAGGCGCTTGGCTGCACCGTCAACGACGTTCTGATCGCGGTCATGACCGGTGCCCTTCACCGCTACCTGGTCGAGTGCGGGGACGACCCCTCCGAAATCACGATGCGGGCGACGGTGCCGGTCAACCTGCGCCCTCTCGAACACGCGCGTGAGCTCGGCAATCATTTCGGGCTGGTCTTTCTGGAACTGCCGGTGGCCGAGGAGAATCCGCTCGCGAGGGTTTATCGCGTGGCGGAGTTCATGCGGGAGTTGAAGGATTCGCGCCAGGCCATGATGTCGCTCGGCCTGCTGGCCGCGCTCGGGATGGGGCCCGCCTCGCTTCAGAAGCCGGCCCTCGAACTCTTCAGCCGCAAGGCCTCGACCGTCCTGACCAACGTTCCAGGCCCGCAGTCACCGCTCTACCTGGCCGGAGCCAGGATCCGGGAGATGATGTTCTGGGTGCCCCAGACCGGCTCGGTAGGCATGGGTATCAGCATCATCAGCTACGACGGACAGGTCTTTTCGGGGCTGATCACCGACAACCGGTTGGTGCCGGATCCGCGCAACGTCGTCGTCAACTTTCGGCGCGAGTTCGAGAACCTGCTCCACCTGACCATGTTGCTCGGTCCGGAGGTGGAGACGCTCTCCCCGGAGGACGCCGAGCTGGTGCACCAGTGGATCGAGGAAGAGTAGTGGTCGGTGGTCGGTAGTCAGTGGTCGGTAGTCGGTAGTCAGTAGTCAGTAGTCAGTAGTCAGTAGTCAGTAGTCAGTAGTCAGTAGTCAGTAGTCAGGCCACGGACCACTGACCACGCCCTAGACGGACGCTTTCGCGAACTCCACGTCCAGTTTCTGCATCGCGTCGATCGGTTTGAGCGACGCGGCTTTCTCGTAGGCGGCGTTGGAGTCATCGAGACGTTTTTCGCCGTAGAGCAGGTAGAGGCCGTTGCCGTATTCGATATGGGCGATGGGAGCGTCGGGCGTCAGTTCGAGGGCGCGTTCGAAATGTTCCATCGCCTTGTCCGCGCTTGCGCCGTAGGTCAGCTTGCCCACCATCTTGCCGACCTTGTTGATGATCTCGGCCTGGTAGAGCCCGAACGCCGTGTGCGCTTCGGCGTGATCGGGCGCCAGTGCCAGCGCGCGCTCGAGCGAATCGCGCACCTTGCCGCCGATGCCCTGGGACAGCGCCTTGGCGATCGAGATGCTCTGGCTGTAGCGTCCCAGCAGGAAGGCGTGGAAATAGTGGGCGTTGGCGTCTTCCTCGTTGGCCTCGATGGCGCGCTCGGCGCGCCGGATGCCGGCCTGGTAAATGGCAACCTTGGTGGCTTCGTCTTCTTCCAGGTAGTCGGCGTAGATGCCGCTGGCCTTGTTGGCCGCGGCATGAGCCTCCGGACCGGCCGCCTCGGCCTGTTCGACGGCACCGGCGAAGTCACCCGCATGGTAGCGACGCCAGGCCTCGAGCACCGCCTCGTCGGGGGGCAGCGGCTCCACGTCGCCGCGATGAAGCGCTTCCCAGGACTGCTTCAGCTTGTCTCCGGGATACTGGAAAGCCTTGTTGGCATGGGGAAAACCGGCCCAGTTAGCGGTGTCCATGATTAGTGTGCCCACTCTAGAAACCCGCCTTATCTTAACTCTCAAATTCAACGTATACATCCCGCCATCCCGGCGGGACATCAAGGAGCTGAGAAATCATGGCCAAGAAGACTGCCAAGAAGAAGGTCGCCAAGAAGAAGGTGGCCAAGAAGACCGCAACCCGCAAGACGGCGGCTCGCAAGACCTCGGCGCGCAAGACCGCGACTTCGCAGGTCCAGGACTACGCTCACGAGATCTGGCTGGCCGGCCTGGGCGCCTTTTCCATGGCGCAGCAGGAAGGCGGCAAGCTGTACGAACAGAGCCGCAAGTCGGTCGAGTCGACCAGCAGCAAGGTCATCGGCGAGAGCAACAAGCTCTTCGAGCGCCTCGTCAAGGAAGGCGGCAAGCTCGAAAACAAGGGCCGGAAGGCTGCCAACGAGACGGTCAGCGGGGTTCGCGATGACGTCGAGAGCCGCGTGGGCAAGGTTCGTGAAACCGCCCAGAGCAACTGGGACAAGCTCGAGAAAGTGTTCGAGCAGCGCGTGGCCCGGGCGCTTTCGCGACTCGGCGTTCCGACCTCCGACGAGATCAAGCAGCTGAGCAATCGGGTGGCCGAACTCAACAAGCAGGTTCGTGCGCTGTCCGAGCAGCAGAAGAAGGGCGCTGCGGCCCCGGCTGCCAGCTCGCCGAGCAAGAGTGCTGCCAGCACCAAGTCCTGACGGTTTGTAGTCGACTCCTCCAGACTACCCCGAAGCAGCCCGGGCTTCCTCCCTCGGCCCGGTACACGCTGCGACGCTTGACCCGGACATCGTCCGGGTCTTTTTTTGGGTTTTCCGCGCAAGCAATCCGCGGCTTGCCCGAATTGTTCGCTCAGCCTGAGTCCGTTCGGTATGCCCGGGCCAGCTCCGAAAGCTCTTCGCGTGCGCTGCCGACCAGGTAAGGACTTATCAGGCCCATGACCTGCCACACGGCCCGGTCGGGGCGCGGGTTCGTGTCGCGTTCGACGACCTGGTCGAATGCGAACCAGAAGGTCGATACCAGCATGATATTGCGTACCAGGGCCTCGAGCTCTTCGGGTTCGGCTTCGAGCTGACCCTGATCGGCCAGCCCGTCGCTGAGATATCGGGCGGTCTGCATCGACAGCCGAATAATGCCCTGGAAGCGCCGATGGATAGTGCGAAAGCGGCCGCATAGGTCGGTCAGGTCGCGGTAGATAAAGCGATACTCACCGATAGTCTCGAAAACCAGGTGCAGGAAGAACCAGATGTCCTCGATGTGGACTTCGCGGGATTCCGGCGTTGCAAGCAATTCGAGCATCTGCTGCTCGAATGAACCGAACAGCGCCTGGATGAGATCGCCCTTGGTCCGGAAGTGGTAGTGCAGGTTGCCGGGGCTGATGTCCAGCTCGTCGGCGATCCGGTTGGTCGTGACGTGCGGTTCTCCCTGCTCGTTGAAAAGCTGCAGGGCGGCGCCCAGGATCCGTTCGCGGGTGTTCCGGCTCATGCCGGCAGTCGGGACTCAGCTTCGCAGGGACTCGACCATGTCGACGTATTTCTTCTTGGCCTCCTCGGACGACATGCCATTGAGCTTTTCCCAGGCCTCGTACTTGGCCACGCCGACGAAGTCGAAGAACCCCGGTTTCTCGCCGGAGACATCGCCTTCCGACCCCTGTTTGTAGAGCGCGTAGAGCTTGAGCAGCGTGTCGTTGTCCGGGCGTTCGTCCAGGTCCTGGACGTCATCGGCGGCCTGCCTGAAGCGCGCATCCAGATCGCTCATCGTCGAGAGGGTTCCCTTGGCTTGTTGGAATTTCCGAGTGTACTTTCTAGCATGCAGCAGGGGACGGGTCAACGATTCCGGCGAGCGGCGAAGGCCGTGGTGGCGTAATCGCCGTGGAATCGGTATCTTTGGGGGAATTCGACCAACAACGCCCGAGGGAGGCTGAGCAATGACCTATTTCGTCACGGGGGGAACCGGATTCATTGGACGTAACCTGATCGACCAGCTGGTCCAGCGCAAAGGGACGATCTACGTGCTCGTCCGCCGCGGCTCCAAGACGAAGTTCAACGACCTCGTCGCCGAGCGCTGGTCGGATCACAAGCGGCGGCTGGTGGCGGTCATGGGCGACCTGAAGAAACCGGCGCTGGGCGTGAGCAAGGCCGATACGGGAAAGCTCCAGGGCAAAGTCCGGCATTTCTTCCACCTGGCCGCGATCTACGACCTGGCCGCCGACGCGGAAACGAACGAGGCTGCCAACATCGGGGGGACTCGCCACGCCATACAGCTGGCCGAAAGCATCAATGCCAAGTGCTTTCACCATACTTCCTCCATCGCGGCGGCCGGGCTATACCAGGGTACCTTTCGCGAGGACATGTTCGAGGAGGCGACCGGTCTCCAGCACCCCTATTTCCGCAGCAAGCACGAATCCGAGGGCCTGGTCAGGCGCGCCTGCTCGATTCCGTGGCGCATCTACCGCCCGGGGATCGTCGTCGGGCATTCGAAGACGGGCGAAATCGACAAGATCGACGGGCCTTACTACTTCTTCAAGCTGATCCAGAAGATGCGCCGCATGCTGCCGCCCTGGGTGCCCACCCTGGGCCTGGAGGGCAGTCGAATCAACATCGTTCCGGTCGACTACGTGGCCCGCGCCATGGACCACATCGCGCACAAGCCGAAGCTGGATGGCCAGTGTTTCCACCTCACCGACCCCCATCCGAAGCGGATCGGGGAGGTCATGAATCTCTTCGCGCAGGCTGCGCACGCCCCCCTGATGTCGATGCGCATCGATGCGCGCCTGTTCGGCTTCATCCCCGCGCCGGTCAAGCAGGGTCTGACGATGCTGCCTCCCGTCAGGCGCATCATCAACCAGGTGCTCGAAGATCTCGGGATTCCCAGGGACATGCTCGGTTTCTTCAGTTACCCGACGCGATTCGACAATCGGGACGCGGAGAAGGCGCTCAGGGGCTCGGGCATCAGCGTGCCCGCGCTGGAGGATTATGCCTGGGTGATCTGGGATTACTGGGAACGCCATCTCGACCCCGAGCTGTTCATCGATCGTTCCCTGTCCGGACAGGTGCGCGACAAGGTCGTGCTGATCACCGGGGCCTCCTCCGGTATCGGCAGAGCGACGGCGACGATGATGGGCCAGGCCGGCGCGCGGGTCATCATCGTCGCGCGCGGCGAGGAAGGTCTCAAGGAAACCAAGGCCGAGATCGAGGCCGACGGCGGGCAGGCGCACTACTACACCTGCGATCTGTCGGAGATGAAGCAGGCCGAAGCGCTGGTCAAGCAGGTGCTCGAGGATCACGGAGCGGTCGATATCCTGGTCAACAACGCCGGGCGGTCGATCAGGCGTTCGATCCAGCTCTCCTACGATCGATTCCATGACTACGAGCGGCTGATGCAGCTCAACTACTTCGGCTCGCTGAAGCTCATCATGGGATTCCTGCCCGTGATGGTCGAAAAGGGCGGCGGGCAGGTCGTGAACATCTCTTCGATCGGGGTGCTGTCGAACGCGCCCCGGTTCTCGGCCTACGTGGCCTCGAAGTCCGCGCTGGACGCGTTCTCACGCTGCGCGGCCTCCGAGTTCGCGGACACCGGCGTTTCCTTCACCACCATCAACATGCCGCTCGTTCGCACCCCGATGATCGCGCCGACGAAGATCTATGAGCACGTGCCGACCATTACGCCGGAGGACGCCGCCGACATGATCAAGCAGGCGGTGATCTACAAGCCGCAGCGGATCGCCACCCGTCTGGGGATATTTGCCCAGATCCTGCACGCAACGGCGCCGAAGGTGTCCGAAATTGTCATGAACTCCGCGTTCCGCATGTTTCCGGATTCGGCTGCCGCGCAGGGCAAGAAGGATGAAGGCCGCGTGGAACCGACGCAGGAGCAGGTGGCGTTTGCGTCGCTGATGCGCGGAATCCACTGGTAGGTGCCGGGGCCGCGTCTTTCCGCCCCTGCCGGCGCTTCCCCGGCGCTTGAAATGCTCACGTACCCCCCAAGTACGCTCCGCTTTCAAGCGCCGGCTCATCACCGGCAGGAACGAAAATCCATCGGCCTTCGAGGTTGATGGCTGATCAGGGCGCGGCGGGCTGCAGGCCGGCCTCTTCGGTGCCGGGGCCGCGTCTTTTCGCCCCTGCCCTTAGGGCTTCTTCTCGAACAGGGATCTGGAGAGCGGTCCGTTCCGACGCCGGATCATTCGCTGAGGGCCTCGCCACCGCGTCGAACCGAAGTGAATGATCCGGCGTCGGAACGGGGCGGCACCCTCGATGGCGGCCTTCAGCGCAGCAGGCGCTCCAGGCTGTCGAGCGTTCGATCGAGGGAATTTCCGACCGGGGCGTAATGGGGCGCCTCGCGCTTGAGGCTGTCGGAGAAGCTGCGCCGGGCCGCGAGGATTTCCCGGTTGATCGACAGCCCGAAGGGCTCGAGGAAGGTATCCAGGTCGTCGGCCCGTGCCAGCAGTTCGGCCCGGGTGACCTGGAAGGCGTGTTCGACGAGCTCGTTGCGCGAGGAATAGCTGAAGACGTTGGTGTAGAACATCTTTTCGTCGTTGCGATTGGGCTCGACGAGCATGATGGCCGATTCCGGGTAGCTGGTTTCGTACTTGCGCATGCCGACCTGCATGCGCGACTGGATCAGCGATCGGAACGTCTGCGAGAGCACGACCGGCAGACCGCCCTTGATCATGCGTTCGCGGGCGCGGGCCAGGTTGGTCTCGTCGCTGTCCGCGTCATAGGGAACCAGCGGGTTGATGGCGAACAGCAGGTCGGCGCCTTCCTCGAGGGCGGCCGAGGCATGCAGCGTTCGGCGCAGTGCGCCGTCGACGTAGTACCGTCCGCCGATTTCCACGGGCGGGTACAGGCCGGGCAGGGCGGCGGAAGCCTGCACGGCCAGGGATATCGGGACATCGTCGTAACCGGGTTCGCCGAAGCGAATGGCCTGGCCCGATTCGAGTTCCACCGCCACGACGCGCAGCTTGGCCGTCAGCTTGCGGAAGTCATTGCTGCGCCCGGGCTTGTCGAGCACCTCCGCCAGGAAGCGGTGGATGCTCCGGTTGTCGAAAATGCCGTTGGGAACCAGCCGGCTCAGGCTTTCGATGCTCTCGAGGCTCGTCAGCCGCTGGGGATGCCGGATGATTTCGGCGAGCATGTCGAAGATGACCGAGGGAACGCTGGCCGCCCGGTTGAAATACTCGCGGATCGCCGGGCGCAGGAATTTCTCCGGATGGAAGGCGAATTCGGCCTCCTTCGTGCTCATGAAAACGCGCGCCATCTGGCTGATCGTGATCCTGTTGGCCAGGTTGGCCGATAGCACGGCACCCGAGCTGACCCCGACGTAAACGTCCAGATCGTGCATGTGGACGCCGTCGAGCGCCTCATCGAGAGCCTGGAGGGCGCCCAGTTCGTAGATGGCGCCGAGCGGGCCGCCGCCGGCGATCGCCAGGGCGATGGTCGGGTGGCGGCTGGTTTCGCGTGGAGAGAGTGCAGGGGTCAGCTTGAGCATGCGGACATTATAATGCACCGCATGACGATTCGAATCGGCAAGACCGCACCCGACTTTTCATTGCCCGACCAGAACGGGAATCCGTTCCGGCTTTCCGAGCAGACCTCCACTCGTGTACTCCTGGTCTTCTATCCGGGAGACGATACGCCCGTGTGTACGCGCCAGCTGTGCGACTACCGGGATGGTATCGAGCAGTTCTCGGACCTCGACGTTCGAGTGGTCGGCATCAGCCGTGACGATGCCGACAGCCATCGGCGCTTTCGAGACAGGCACGAGCTGCCGTTCACGCTGCTCAGCGATCCGGACCTGGCGGTAGCGGATCGGTACGGCTGCAAGGGCCTCATCGGCATGAAGCGCGGCGTTTTCCTGGTCGACGAAGGCCGCATCGTGCGATACGCGCACGTCGAGTCGGTGGCGGTTTTCCGCCGCAGCCGGGAGGAGCTGGTCGAAGTCATCCGGCGGCTGTAATGGGGTCCTCGGCGGCCGTCGACCACCTCGAACGCCAGATCGAGCGTAATCTGGCCATCGCCGCACGAATACCGGCCGAGGGTCCGCTGAGGGCTTCCCTCGATCGCCTGCAGGCCTGGCAGCGCGCGCGGCTGCAGGCGACGTATGCCGACCTGGCCGCGAGCCCGCGTTACGGCGCGGCCTGCGAGTTCTTTCTCGATGAGCTCTACGGCGGTCGCGACGTCCATGCGCGCGATCGCCAGCTCAAGCGGATCGTTCCCGTCATGCGACGTTTTCTGCCTGACCACTTGCTGCACGCCACCGGCGAGGCCATGCGTCTCCAGGCGGTGAGCCTCGAGTTCGACTTCGAGCTCGCCCGCTTGCTGCAGGGCGCCGAGGCGATCGACCAGCCCGCCTACGCCCGGGCCTACCGCGAGCAGGGCGGCTGGACGGAAAGGCGCGACCAGATCGCGCTGATCCGTTCCCTGGGCGAGCTGCTGGACGAAACGGTTCGCCGCCCGTTCGTGCGCCGGCTGGTGCGGATGATGCGGACACCGGCCGAGATGGGCGGCGTGGAGCGGCTGCAGCGCTTTCTGGAACACGGGCTGGATTCGTTCGCGCGCATGCAGGGGGCCAAGCGCTTTCTCGATACGATCGAAGCGCGGGAATCCGAAGCGCTGACGGCCATGCAGTCGGGCAGCGACTGGCCCTTCGAGGTCTGGATCGGACGGGGACCCTAGGGGATTCCCCCGCGCAATCTAGAAGAACTCCGGAAGCGGACGCGGTTCGGCGCTCTTCGCATCGCCGACCCAGATGGCCGCGGGAATGTCCAGGTGGCTGCCTTCCGTGCGCAGCAGTGCAAGCTCGATGCCGATCTCCCTCAGTGCTTCCGGCAGTTGACGAACCGTTTCGGGATCGAGACCGGTCGGATCGACCAGCAGGGCCAGGCGCAGTCGCTTGAAGCGGGTGACCAGGTCGGCGAGCTCGTTGAGCAGAAGCTGGATATCCTCGATTTCGACGGCGTCGACCGGCAGCGCGATCGGCTGCTGCTCGATGCCCGCCTCGTGCGCCGCCTCGAGGGCGGCCTGCCGGACGATCGAGTGATACCGGGCTTCTTCGCCCAGTTGCCGTGCCATGGTCGCGAGCCTTTCGTGGCTCGCCTGCAGCGAGGGATGGCTGCTGCAGGCCGTGACGACCAGGACTTCCGCGCTGCCGTCAACCGTCTCGTGCAGGGTTGCCAGGGGGTCGATACGCGCCTCGTTGAGGATTTCGTAGAACTGTGGCGCCTGCACCGGAAAGCCGGTGGGGTCTTCGGTGAAACCGACGATCGTCTGGCCCGCCAGCGTTTCGGCCCGGCCGGCACGTGCCGATCCGGCGCCCGGATGCTCGTCCTCGACAAGGCGGAAGGCGTAGTCGGCGATATGGAGCGTGTCCCCGGGACGCAGCAGTGTGGGGATATGGATGCGCTCGTTGTTGACGAACGTGCCGTTGGTGCTGCCCAGGTCCTCGACCAGCAGCTGTTTGCCGCTGTGCCGGAGGCGGCAGTGCTGGCGCGAGATCCGGTCGAGATTGAGCCGAAGCTCGCACTGCTTGCTGCGGCCGATCACGCACGGCAGGCCGGGCAGCTCGACCGAGGAGGCCGTCCCCCTTCCTGATCCTTCAAGCGCTTCCAGCTTAAGCCGTGGCCGCATCAACGAATACCACCTGACTTCAGATCCGCTCGGGCCTCGGCCTCGCCGGCGTCGACGTGCGCCAGTGAATCAGGCGCAGGGCGTCGTCGAGCAGGATTTCGGGGTCGTCCTCGACGCTGAGATCGGGAAACTGCACGGCAAACCGCACGTCGATGGGAACCTCCATGCTCGAAAACCGCATGCGGTTGCCCACCAGGCGCTGCCTGAGTCGTTTCACCAGTATGCGCGCCCCGGCCCGCCCCGTGGCCATGAGGATGACGCTGAACAGGTCGTCGGCTGTGCGGTGCACGCTGTCCTCGTCGCGCAGTTCGTCGACCAGTATCCGATCGAGATTGCGCATCACGGCATCCGACCAGTGCCGTCCAAAGCGGTTGTTGACCTGCCAGTAGCCCTGGAACTGGACATGCAGCAGGGACAGGTCGAGTTGCTGGCGCTGGTGGAAGCTGATGGTCTGCTGCAGTCGGCGACAGTAGCTGGCCGGTTCGTCCGGTTGATGGAAAGGGTTGGCGGGTTGGCTGGCCGGGGTGAGTTGCGCTGGCAGCCCCTGGATGCGCGGCTGTTTCACCGGAGCCGGTCTGTTGCCGGCGACCAGGGCGTGTCGCAGGTCGTCCGGGCTGAACGGCTTGGCGATGAAGTCGCTGGCGCCTTCGCTGATCGCCAGCTCGCGCGCGCTGGACTCATCGTCGCCGGTCACGACCAGGATGGGGAGCTGACGGATGCGCTGTTCCGCCGACTGCCTTATTCGACGGATCAGCTCGTGCCCGTCCATGATCGGCATCATCAAGTCGGTGAAGACCAGGTCGATCTGATCGTCGTGGGTCAGTATGCGCCAGGCTTCGCGTCCGTCTTCCGCCAGCACGACTTCGCAATGGCCGTGCAGGAACTTGCTGCCGGCGTAGCGCATCAGCCTTGAGTCGTCGACAAACAGCACGCGCCGATGCCGGTTGGATTGATCGATTGCCTGCAGCATGGATTCCTGCCTGCCCGTCATGACGGCGAGGTGCCGCCTCCCTCCTTCGGGTCATTCTGCGCCAAGCGGCGCTACCGTGCAAGTTGCTCTATTGCGGCGGAATTTCCCGAATGTAGATTCGCTGGTCGTTTCCGTCGAACAGTCCAAAGGAGGCGCGTGCCCGGGGATCGTCGTCGTAGGCGCCGTCGTCGTCCAGGTCGTCGCGCAGAAAGGACCAGTCGGCTCCAAGGATCAGAAGGACATCCACCCATCCGGGCACGCCGGGTGCCGTGAAGTGAATCGAGCCGACGCCGGCGCCCAGGGTCAGGTCGCTTTCGCCCGGATCGACGGACGTGCCGCCGCCGCCCAGAGAGACGGTCGTCGTGCCGTTTCCCGAATCGCCTCCGGAGCTGGCGAGTTGTACGTCGGAAGCGAGTTCGAGCACGGTGCAGTCATCGTCCGTCGTCGTCAGCCAGGTCGTGCCGCCCCAGTACTCGCTGCGCCAGGGCAGCTCGAGCGGCCCCAGTTCGGATCCCACGGCATTGTCGACGACCAGGCGGCCGAATCGCAGAACCGTCGAATCGACGAGGTCGTTGCCGCTGAGCGACACGCCGTCGCTGTCGACCGGCGTGGTCGTGACCCGGTAATCGGGATCGGGCGCCTGGGGGGTCGATCGCGAAACGGTCAAACGGGCGCTTGCATCGCCGACGCCCATGATCCAGCCGACGGCCGCTGCATCGATATCGGGCGCCGGCGAACCCGACAGGCCGAGCTCGCTTCCGGCAAGGTAGGCGAAATCGCCTTCGTAGTTGGCCGTGGTGACGCCGTCCGCGTTGCGGGCGTAAAGCGTGAAGCGGGCGTCGAAGCGCTCGCCGATGTAGGTAAACGAGCTGCTGCTGCAGCCACTCAGGGCGGCGCGGTCGACGATCTCGCCGCTGGACAGCTCGAAGTGATTCGGGATGAAGCGCCCGACTCGATCCACGCTCGATCCGACAACGTCCCCCGTTCCGAGGTAGGCGCCGGAGGCCAGGCTGGGTTCGATCGAGACGATGCCCACCTCGGGCCAGGAAAACTCGCCGCAGGCCGTCCCCGGCGTTGCGCTGTTTCCGTCGCAGTCGGTCGCAAAACTTCCGAAGCCGCCGACCAGGCCCGGCTCGACGCCGCCGGACGGTGCGAAAAGGCTCAGCGCCAGGTCGACCCCCTCGGGAGTCGATTCCCGTCCGAAGTTGGGCGTGATCGCGTCGCTGGCGTTGCGTGCGGCCACCGTGATCCGGAACGGGCTGCCGGCCTGCGTGAAGGGGTCGCCGTTCTCGTCCTCGGCGGCCGGATTACCCGGAATGTCGAGGGTAAAGCGCGCGGGCCGCGCCACGAATCGACCCTCGCCGGTCATGACCAGTCCGGCGTCCGGCCCGCTTCCGGTGTATTCGGCGGTGACGCCGACCCGCCCGACATCGGGATATCTCAGCTGGAATCCGCCGACACCGCTCGCGTCGAAGCTGATGGACAGC
>JAAAPE010000022.1 GCA_009908385.1 Gammaproteobacteria bacterium | reverse complement strand
ACCGCGGGCTTCCGCGCAGACCTTCGTCAGCGCCGCCGTCAGCGTCGTCTTGCCGTGGTCAACGTGACCAATCGTGCCCACGTTCACGTGCGGCTTGGTGCGTTCGAACTTTGCCTTGGACATATCTGCTAAATCCTCTTCGATTCCCTACTGAGCTCAGGCGCTCTTCTTCATGATTTGGTCGGCCACGCTGTTCGGCGCCTCTTCGTACTGGAGGAACTCCATTACGTAGGTGGCGCGGCCCTGGCTCATCGAGCGCAGGTCGGTCGCGTAACCGAACATTTCGGCCAGCGGAACGTTGGCGCGAATGATCTTGCCGGCCGGGGCGTCTTCCATGCCCTGGACCATGCCGCGGCGACGGTTCAGGTCGCCCATCACGTCGCCCATGTAGTCTTCCGGCGTCACGACCTCGACCTTCATGACTGGCTCGAGAATGACCGGCTTGGCCTTCTGCGCGCCGTCCTTGAACGCCATGGAACCGGCGATCTTGAACGCCATTTCGCTCGAGTCGACTTCGTGATAGGAGCCGTCGAACAGGGTCGCCTTGATGTCGACCATCGGGTAGCCCGCGAGCACACCGCTCTGCATGGCTTCCTCGATACCCTTGCCCACGGAGCTGATGTAATCCTTGGGCACGACGCCACCGACGATCTTGTCGATGAACTCGTAGCCGCCGCCTTCGCCGTTGGGCTCCAGGCGGATCTTGACGTGGCCGTACTGACCGCGACCGCCGGACTGGCGGACGAACTTGCCCTCGGCCTCGACCTCCTGGCGAATCGTTTCACGATAGGCGACCTGCGGCTTGCCGACGTTGGCCTCGACCTTGAACTCGCGCTTGAGCCGGTCGACGATGATGTCGAGGTGCAGCTCGCCCATGCCGGAAATGATCGTCTGGCCCGATTCTTCGTCCGTGCGGACGCGGAACGACGGGTCTTCCTGGGCCAGCTTGCCCAGCGCGATGCCCATCTTTTCCTGGTCGGCCTTGGACTTCGGCTCGACGGCCACGGCGATGACCGGATCCGGGAATTCCATGCGCTCGAGCGTGATCACGTCGGACGGGTCGCACAGCGTGTCGCCGGTCGTGACGTCCTTGAGGCCCACGGCCGCGGCGATGTCGCCGGCGCGGACTTCCTTGATTTCTTCGCGCGAGTTCGAGTGCATCTGCAGCAGGCGGCCGATGCGCTCCTTCTTGCCCTTGACCGGGTTGAACACCGTGTCACCGGCCTTGACCACGCCCGAATAGACGCGGAAGAAGGTCAGCGAACCGACGTACGGGTCGGTGGCGATCTTGAACGCCAGGGCCGAGAACGGCGCTTCGTCGCTGGACGGACGACGCTCTTCCTCTTCCTTCTCGTTGAGGCCGCGGATGTCCTTGACCTCGGTCGGCGACGGCATGTACTGAACGACGGCGTCAAGCAGCGCCTGCACGCCCTTGTTCTTGAACGCGGTCCCGCACAGGACCGGGACGACCTCGTTGGCCAGGGTCTGCTGACGCAGGCCCTCGATGATTTCCTCGGCCGTGAGTTCGCCGTTTTCGAGGTACTTCTCCATCATTTCCTCGGAGGCCTCGGCGGCGGACTCGACCAGCTGCTCGTGCGCGGCCCGGGCTTCGGCCATGAGCTCTTCCGGAATGTCGCGGGCTTCGTAGGTCGTGCCCATGTTCTCGACGTCCCAGTAGATGGCACGCATCTTGACCAGGTCGATGACGCCCTCGAAGTCTTCTTCGGCGCCGATCGGCAGCTGGATGGGCACCGGGCGTCCGCCCAGGCGCTTCTTGATCTGCTCGACCACGCGCGAGAAGTCGGCGCCGGTGCGGTCCATCTTGTTGACGAAGGCCATGCGCGGTACTTCGTACTTGCTGGCCTGGCGCCACACCGTCTCGGACTGCGGCTCGACGCCGCCGACCGCGCAGAACACCGCCACGGCACCGTCGAGCACGCGCAGGCTGCGCTCGACTTCGATGGTGAAGTCGACGTGGCCCGGGGTATCGATGATGTTGATGCGGTATTCCGGCCAGTCCTTGTCCATGCCCTGCCAGAAGCAGGTCGTGGCCGCGGACGTAATCGTGATGCCACGCTCCTGTTCCTGCTCCATCCAGTCCATGACGGCATTACCGTCATGCACTTCGCCCAGCTTGTGCGAAATGCCGGTGTAGAACAGGATGCGCTCGGTCGTCGTGGTCTTGCCGGCATCGATGTGGGCCATGATGCCGATATTCCGATAGCGCTCGATGGATACTTTGCGTGACACTTTAAGGAGCCTCGGTTGCTTTACTGCTTACCAGCGGTAGTGGGCGAAAGCCTTGTTGGCTTCGGCCATCCGGTGGGTATCTTCACGTTTCTTGACCGCCGAGCCCCGCTCTTCCATGGCGTCGAGCAGCTCGCCGGCCAGCCGGCGCGGCATGGTGTTTTCGCCCCGCTTGCGCGCGGCGTCGATGACCCAGCGCATGGCCAGGGCCTGCTGACGCTTGGGCCGCACTTCGACCGGCACCTGGTAGGTCGCACCACCGACGCGGCGGGACTTGACCTCCACCGCCGGGGCAACGTTGTCGAGCGCCTGCTCGATTGCGGCCAGCACGTCCGCCTGACCCTTGCCTTCCATTTCCTCGACGGCGCCGTAGACGATGCGCTCGGCGACGGACTTCTTGCCGTCCTTCATCACCATGTTGATGAAGCGCGCGATCATCTCGCTGCTGAAGCGGGGATCCGGAAGGATGTCGCGTTCGAAATTCGAGTGCTTGCGTGACATGATTCTCTAATCCGTCAATTCTTGGGACGCTTGGCGCCGTACTTGGAGCGACCCTGGCGGCGATCGGAAACGCCGGCGGTATCAAGGCTGCCGCGCACGGTGTGGTAGCGCACACCCGGCAGATCCTTGACTCGGCCACCGCGGATCAGCACGACCGAGTGCTCCTGCAGGTTATGACCTTCGCCACCGATGTAGCTGGTCACCTCGTAGCCGTTGGTCAGGCGCACACGCGCCACCTTGCGAAGGGCCGAGTTCGGCTTCTTCGGCGTGGTGGTGTACACGCGGGTGCAGACGCCACGCTTCTGAGGCGAGGCCTCGAGCGCCGGCACGTTCGATTTTGATTCCTGGGGCCGCCTCGGTTTGCGGACCAACTGATTGATCGTCGCCATAATTTTTTGGTATCACAAGAAAACAAACGACAGACCGGGAACTCGGTCTGCCGAAGAACGAGAATTCTAAGGGGTGGCGTGGGGTGTGTCAATACCCGGGGGTGGCTGAATGCGCCGGAGGGACGATTCGGGGCCGGGGGCTGAGGGGAACCCCCCGAAATCCGAAATTCGAAGCACCAAATCCGAAACAAGCACGAATGCCAGAAATTCGAATGTCCGAAACGGGAAGACCCGGCCTCATGACAGCGCCGTGGCAGCCGTTCAGGTCATTCGAATTCCGTATTTGTTTCGTATTTGGTGCTTCGTATTTCGTGTTTGGGGTTCGTGCCGCGGCGCCGGAGTCCGGCGCCGCAGCCAATCGAAACCGTCCTATTCCTCGGCGTCGCCGCCGGCCGATTCTTCCGCCGGGGCCTCTTCCGTGTCGGAAGCCCGCAGCAGGGCGGACAGCTCGGCGTCGGCCTCTTCGTGCCGGCGCTCCTTGCGGCGCTGGGCGGCGATGCGCCCGGTGCCGGCGGGGATGAGCCGGCCGACGATGACGTTCTCCTTGAGGCCGCGCAGGTGGTCGACCGTGCCGCGGACGGCGGCGTCGGTGAGCACCCGCGTGGTTTCCTGGAAGGAAGCGGCCGAAATGAACGACTCGGTCGCCAGCGAGGCCTTGGTGATGCCCAGCAGCACCGACTGGTAGCGCGGCGGCACCTTGCCGGAGTCCTCCAGCCGCTCGGCTTCCTCCAGCGCGCGGATGCCCTCGACCTGCTCGCCCCTGAGGAAGTTGCTGTCGCCGGGCTCGACGATCTCGACCTTGCGCAGCATCTGGCGAATGATCACCTCGATGTGCTTGTCGTTGATGCCGACGCCCTGCAGGCGGTAGACGTCCTGGATTTCCTGGACCAGGTAGTCGGCCAGCCTTTCCACGCCGAGCAGGCGCAGGATGTCGTGCGGGTTGGGTTCCCCGTCGACGACGGTTTCGCCCTTGGCGACGTGTTCACCCTCGAAAACCAGCACCTGGCGCCACTTCGGAATCAGCTCATCGTGGGCCTCACCGTTCTCGTCGGTGATCACGAGGCGCTGCTTGCCCTTGGTTTCCTTGCCGTAGCTGACCACGCCGGAGGCTTCGGCCAGAATGGCGCCTTCCTTGGGCTTGCGCGCCTCGAACAGGTCGGCCACGCGGGGCAGACCACCGGTAATATCGCGGGTCTTGGACGATTCCTGAGGAATGCGCGCCACGACGTCGCCGACCTTGATCTCCTGGCCGTCGGTGCAGTTGATGACCGCGCCGGCCGGCAGGTAGTACTGCGCCGGCTGCTCGGTGCCCGGAATGTTGAGCACCTTGCCCTTCTTGTCGAGCAGGCGGATCATCGGGCGCAGGTCCTTGCCTTCGGAACCGCGCTTCTTCGGGTCCGTGACGACCATCGAGGTCAGGCCGGTGACTTCGTCGACCTCCTCGGTAACGGTCACGCCGCCGATGAAGTCGTGGAAACTCGCCGTACCGGCCAGCTCGGCCACGACCGGGTGGGTGTGCGGGTCCCAGTTGGCAACCTGCTGGCCGACGTCGACCTTGTCGCCCTCCTTGACGTGGAGCAGCGCGCCGTAAGGAATCTTGTAGCGCTCGCGCTCGCGGCCGTGGCTGTCGATGATCGAAAGCTCGCCCGAACGCGACACCGCGACCAGCTTGCCGTCGACGTTCTCGACCGACTTGAGGTTGTAGAGCCGGACCGAACCGCCCGACTTGATCTCGATGTGGTCGACCGCGACGGCACGCGAAGCCGCACCGCCGATGTGGAAGGTGCGCATGGTCAGCTGTGTGCCCGGCTCGCCGATGGACTGCGCGGCGATGACGCCGACCGCTTCGCCCTGGTTGACCACCGTACCGCGCGCCAGGTCACGGCCGTAACAGGCCGCGCAGACGCCGTGGCGAGTCTCGCAGGTGATCGGCGAACGCACGAGCACGCGGTCGATGCCGGCGTTTTCCAGCGTCTCGACCCAGGCTTCGTCGAGCAGCGTGTCGCGCGGGCACAGCACGTCGTCGCTGTCGGCCGGGTAAATGTCCTCGCCGACGACGCGACCGAGGATTCGCTCACCGAGCGGTTCGACGACGTCCCCGCCCTCGACGATCGGCAGCATTTCCAGGCCGCGTTCGGTGCCGCAGTCGTCCTCGATCACCACCAGGTCCTGGGCCACGTCGACCAGGCGACGGGTCAGGTAACCGGAGTTGGCGGTCTTGAGCGCCGTATCGGCCAGGCCCTTTCGGGCACCGTGGGTGGAGATGAAGTACTGCAGGACGTTGAGGCCCTCGCGGAAATTCGCGGTAATCGGGGTTTCGATGATCGAGCCGTCGGGCTTGGCCATCAGGCCGCGCATGCCCGCGAGCTGGCGAATCTGGGCCGCCGAGCCACGCGCGCCGGAGTCGGCCATGATGTAGATCGAGTTCATGGAGTCTTCCTCGACCTCCTTGCCCTCGGTGTCGATGCGCTTGCGCTTGCCGATGCGCTTCATCATGGCGCGGGCGACTTCCTCGTTCGTGCGCGACCAGATGTCGACCACCTTGTTGTAGCGCTCGCCGGCGGTGACGACACCCGACGCGTACTGGTTCTGGATGTCGAGCACTTCCTTTTCGGCCCGTTCGAGGATCGCCTTCTTCTCCGGCGGAACCTGCAGGTCGTCGAGGCAGATCGACACGCCGGCCCGGGTCGAGTAGGCAAAACCGGTGTACATGAGCTTGTCGGCGAAGACGACCGTCTTCTTCAGGCCCAGTTTGCGGTAGCACTCGTCGATCAGGCGCGAGATCTGCCTCTTCTTCAGGACCTGGTTGACCAGCTCGAACGGCAGGCCGTCGGGCACGATCTCGCGCAGCAGCGCACGGCCCACGGTGGTCTGGTAACGATTGAAGACTTCGGTTTCGTTGCCGTCCTCGTCGATGTCGATCTCGCGGATGCGCACGGTTACCGCCGCCTGCAGCTCGACCTGGAGGTTCGAGTAGGCGCGGTTGACCTCGGCGACGCTCGAGAAATACATGCCCTCGCCCTTCGAGCCGGCGTTGTGGCGGGTCATGTAGTACAGGCCGAGCACGACGTCCTGCGTGGGCACGATGATCGGCTCGCCGTTGGCCGGCGACAGGATGTTGTTCGACGACATCATCAGCGCGCGCGCCTCGAGCTGGGCTTCCAGCGACAGCGGCACGTGGACGGCCATCTGGTCACCGTCGAAGTCGGCATTGAAGGCGGTGCAGACCAGCGGATGCAGCTGGATGGCCTTGCCCTCGACCAGCACCGGCTCGAAGGCCTGGATACCCAGGCGGTGCAGCGTCGGCGCGCGGTTGAGCAGGACCGGGTGCTCGCGAATGACTTCCTCGAGAATATCCCAGACTTCCGGCTCTTCGCGCTCGACCAGCTTCTTGGCCGCCTTGATGGTCATGGCCAGGCCGCGGCGCTGCAGCTTCGAGAAGATGAACGGCTTGAACAGCTCCAGCGCCATCTTCTTGGGCAGGCCACACTCGTGCAGCTTGAGCGTGGGGCCGACCACGATGACCGAACGGCCGGAGTAGTCGACGCGCTTGCCCAGCAGGTTCTGGCGGAAGCGGCCCTGCTTGCCCTTGATCATGTCGGCCAGGGACTTCAGCGGGCGCTTGTTGGTGCCGGTGATGGCACGGCCGCGGCGCCCGTTGTCGAGCAGCGCATCGACCGATTCCTGCAGCATGCGCTTTTCGTTGCGCACGATGATGTCGGGCGCGTTGAGCTCGAGCAGGCGCTTGAGTCGGTTGTTGCGATTGATCACCCGGCGGTAGAGATCGTTGAGATCCGACGTCGCGAAGCGGCCGCCGTCGAGCGGCACCAGCGGGCGCAGGTCCGGCGGCAGCACCGGCAGGACCGTCAGGATCATGTACTCGGGCCGGTTGCCCGACTCGATGAACGCCTCCATCAGCTTGATGCGCTTGGACAGGCGCTTGATCTTGGTCTCGGAGTTGGTCGCCGAGATCTCCTCGCGCAGCTGAGCCAGCTCGCCGTTGAGATCGATGTTCTTGAGCAGCTCGAAGACCGCCTCGGCGCCCATGCGGGCATCGAACTCGTCGCCGTATTCCTGCATCGCGTCGAGATATTCCTCGTCGGTCAGCAGCTGGCCGCGCTCGAGCATGGTCATGCCCGGATCGAGCACCAGGTAGGACTCGAAGTAGAGGATGCGCTCGATGTCCCTGAGCGTCATGTCGAGCATGAGCCCGATCCGGGACGGCAGCGACTTGAGGAACCAGATGTGCGCCACCGGCGAGGCCAGGTCGATGTGACCCATGCGCTCTCGGCGAACCTTGGTCAGGGTGACCTCGGTGCCGCACTTCTCGCACTTGACGCCGCGGTGCTTCATGCGCTTGTACTTGCCGCAGAGGCACTCGTAGTCCTTGACCGGGCCGAAGATGGCAGCGCAGAACAGCCCTTCGCGCTCCGGCTTGAAGGTGCGGTAGTTGATGGTCTCCGGCTTCTTGACTTCCCCGAAGGACCAGGAACGGATCAGCTCCGGGGGAGCCAGGCCGATGCGGATCGCGTCAAATTCGGTGACCTGGGATTGACGCTTGTAGAGATTGAAAAGGTCGCGCACTTGCTGCCTCCTCCGAGAATCAGGATTCTTCGAGTTCGATGTTGATGCCGAGCGAACGGATTTCCTTCACCAGCACGTTGAAGGACTCCGGCATGCCTGCGGTCATCTGATAATTGCCGTCGACTATGGATTTGTACATCTGGTTGCGGCCCTGCACGTCGTCGGACTTCACCGTCAGCATTTCCTGCAGGGTGTAGGCCGCGCCGTAGGCCTCCAGGGCCCAGACCTCCATCTCGCCGAATCGCTGGCCGCCGAACTGGGCCTTGCCGCCCAGCGGCTGCTGGGTCACCAGCGAGTACGGACCGGTCGACCGGGCGTGCATCTTGTCGTCGACCAGATGGTTGAGCTTGAGCATGTACATGTACCCGACCGTGATCTCGCGATCGAAGGCGTTGCCCGTGCGGCCGTCGTAGAGCATCATCTGGCCGGTTTCCGGCATGTCGCCCATCTTCAGCAGCTTCTTGAGCTCTTCCTCGTCGGCCCCGTCGAAGACCGGCGTCGCCATGGGCACGCCGCCCTTGAGGTTGCTGGCCATTTCCAGAACTTCGCCGTCGCTGAACTGCTTCATGTTCACACGGCCGTCCTGGTCGGAGTTGTAGATCTCGTCCAGGAACTTGCGGATTTTCTCCGTCTTCTCGTTGGCCTCGAGCATCGCCTCGATCTTGCGACCCAGACCCCGAGCGGCCAGCCCCAGGTGGGTCTCGAGCACCTGCCCGATGTTCATGCGCGAGGGCACGCCCAGCGGATTGAGCACGATGTCGACCGGCGTGCCGTCTTCCATGAACGGCATGTCCTCGGTCGGCACGATGGTCGAGATCACGCCCTTGTTGCCGTGGCGACCGGCCATCTTGTCGCCGGGCTGCATGCGGCGCTTGACGGCCAGGTAGACCTTGACCATCTTGAGCACCGCCGGCGCCAGCTCGTCACCGCGGGTGATCTTTTCCTTCTTCTCCTCGAAGCGCTTGTCGAACTCCTTGCGCTGCGCTTCGATCTGGCGCGCGGCGCGCTCGAGCGTCTCCTGCGCGTCCTCGTTGCGCATGCGAAGCTTGAACCAGTCGTCGCGCTTGAGTTCCTCGAGGTAGGCCTGGGTCACCTTGGCGCCCTTCTTCAGGCCCGACGGCCCCTTGTCGGCCACCTTGCCGACCAGTACCGATTCGAGCCGCGCGAAGATCGCGTCTTCCATGATGCGCAGCTGATCGTCGAGGTCCTTGCGCACCCGCCGGATCTCGTCCTTCTCGATGGAGATGGCACGAGCGTCCTTGTCGACGCCTTCGCGGGTGAAGACCTGGACGTCGATGACCGTCCCGTCCATGCCGGTCGGAACGCGCAGGGAGGTGTCCTTCACGTCCGATGCCTTCTCGCCGAAGATCGCGCGCAGCAGCTTCTCTTCCGGCGTCAGCTGGGCCTCGCCCTTGGGTGTGACCTTGCCGACCAGGATGTCGCCGGCCTTGACTTCGGCACCGATATAGACGATGCCGGACTCGTCGAGCTTGGCCAGCGTCGACTCACCCACGTTCGGAATGTCGGAAGTGATCTCCTCGGAGCCCAGCTTGGTGTCGCGGGCCACGCAGGTCAGCTCCTCGATGTGGATCGAGGTGAATCGATCTTCCTCGACCACACGCTCGGAAATGAGGATGGAGTCCTCGAAGTTGTAGCCGTTCCAGGGCATGAACGCGCACAGCACGTTCTGGCCCAGGGCCAGTTCGCCGAGGTCGGTCGACGGGCCGTCCGCCAGCACGTCCTTCTTCTCGACGGCGTCGCCCACCTTGACCAGCGGACGCTGGTTCATGCAGGTGTTCTGGTTGGAACGCTCGTACTTGACCAGGTTGTAGATGTCGACACCCGGATCGTTCTCGCCCACTTCGTCTTCGTTGGCTCGCACGACGATTCGGCCGGCATCGACCTGGTCGACCACGCCGCCGCGGCGCGCGACGGTGGTCACGCCCGAGTCGGTGGCGACGACGCGCTCCATGCCCGTGCCGACCAGCGGCTTGTCGACGCGCAGCGTCGGTACCGCCTGGCGCTGCATGTTCGAACCCATCAGGGCGCGGTTGGCGTCGTCGTGCTCGAGGAACGGCACCAGCGAGGCGGCCACGGACACGATCTGGCGCGGCGAGACGTCCATGTAGTCGATCTCGTCGGGACGCTTGAGCGTGAACTCACCCTGGAAGCGGCAGGGAATCAGCTCGTCCTTGAACTTCTTGTTCTTGTCCAGGTCGGCGTTTGCCTGCGCGATGACGTAGTCACCCTCCTCGATGGCCGAGAGGTATTCGACCTCGTCGCCCACCTTGCCGCCGCTGACCTTCCGGTAGGCGGTTTCGAGGAAGCCGTACTGGTTGGTGCGCGCATAGCAGGCCAGGGAGTTGATCAGGCCGATGTTGGGGCCTTCCGGTGTCTCGATCGGGCACAGGCGGCCATAGTGCGTCGGATGGACGTCACGCACCTCGAAGCCGGCGCGCTCGCGGGTGAGTCCACCCGGGCCGAGCGCCGAGACGCGGCGCTTGTGGGTGACTTCCGACAGCGGGTTGTTCTGGTCCATGAACTGCGACAGCTGCGAGGAGCCGAAGAACTCCTTGATCGCAGCCGCCACGGGCTTGGCATTGATCAGGTCCTGCGGCGAGGAGCCCTCGGACTCGACCGTGGTCAGGCGCTCGCGCACCACGCGCTCGACGCGCACCAGGCCGATGCGGAAGGCGTTCTCGGCCATCTCGCCGACCGAACGCACGCGCCGGTTGCCGAGGTGGTCGATGTCGTCTACGTTACCGTTGCCGTTGCGGATGTCGATCAGGACGCGCAGGACGTCGAGGATGTCCTCGCGGTCTAGCACGCCGGGCCCTTCGATGTCCTTGCGGCCCACACGGCGGTTGAACTTCATGCGCCCGACGGCCGACAGGTCGTATCGGTCCGAGGTGAAAAACAGGTTCTTGAACAGGTTCTGCGCCGCCTCCTTGGTGGGCGGCTCGCCCGGGCGCATCATCTTGTAGATCTCCCACAGCGCTTCGAGCTCGCTGCTGGTCGGATCGATACGCAGGGTATTGGAGATGTACGGGCCCTGGTCGAGATCGTTGACGTAGAGCACGTCGAACTTCTTGACCTTGGCCTCGCGCATCGCCTCGAGGCTTTCCCCGGTGATCTCGTCGTTGGCCTTGGCAACCAGCTCACCGGAATCGGTGTCGACGATGTCGTGTGCCAGGATCTTGCCGATGAGGTAGTCATCAGGCACCTCCAGGGTCTTCACGCCCGCTTCCTCGATGAGCTTGACGTGACGCGCGGTGATTCGCTTGTCCTTCTCGACGATCACGTTGCCCTTGCCGTCGACGATATCGAACAGCGCGGACTCGCCGCGCAGTCGCTGCGGCACCAGGTCGATCTTGGCGTCGCCCTTGCGCAGCGTGACCTTCGTCTTGTCGAAGAAGTAGTCGAGCATTTCCTCTTCGGTCATGCCCAGGGCACGCAGCAGGATCGTGACCGGCAGTTTGCGGCGACGATCGATGCGCGTGAAGATGCAGTCCTTCGGGTCGTACTCGAAGTCAAGCCACGAGCCGCGGTAGGGAATCACGCGCGCGGAGTAGAGCAGCTTGCCCGAGGAATGGGTCTTGCCCTTGTCGTGGTCGTAGAACACGCCCGGCGAGCGGTGCATCTGGTTCACGATGACCCGCTCGGTGCCGTTGACGATGAAGGTGCCGGTGTCGGTCATCAGCGGCAGGTCGCCCATGTAGACGTCCTGTTCCTTGACTTCCTTGACCCGCTTGTTCTTGGCCGGGCTGTCCTTGTCGTAGATGACCAGGCGAACCTTCACCCGCAGCGGCGCGGTATAGCTCATGCCCCTGAGCTTGCACTCGGTCACGTCGAACTCGGGATGGCCGAGTTCGTAGCTGACGTACTCCAGCGCGGCATTGCCCGAATAACTGGTGATCGGGAACACGGAGCTGAGCGCGCCGTGCAGCCCCACTTCCTGGTGATCGGCCTCGTCGATGTCCAGCTGCAGGAACTGTTTGTACGAGTCGATCTGGGTTGCCAGCAGAAACGGCACTTCCAGCACCTGGGGGTGCTTGCCGAAATCTTTTCGAATACGCTTCTTTTCCGTGAAGGAGTAGCTCATGAGCGTCTTTCCCACCTGGTATTGCGTCGGCCGGGACTTGATGTCATACAATGCTGCCCAGGCACCCGGTAATCGCCAGGGGCAGTCACCACTTTCGTGGTACAAACGGGAGCGGGCCGGGCACCGTTCAGGCACCCAGCCCAGCTTCCGTCAAACAGCAGAATGCGCAGGATGGTTACTTGACCTCGACGGTCGCGCCCGCCTCTTCCAGCTGCTTCTTGATGTCTTCGGCGTCGTTCTTTTCCACACCTTCCTTGACCGGCGTGGGCGCGCTTTCTACCAGCTCCTTGGCCTCCTTGAGGCCCAGGCCGGTGATTCCGCGGACGGCCTTGATCACGCCGACCTTGTTGTCGCCGAAGCTGGCGAGCACCACGTCGAACTCGGTCTGCTCTTCGGCAGCAGCGGCTTCGCCACCACCGGCAGCACCGCCAGCGGCCACGGCCACCGGAGCGGCAGCGGAAACACCGAACTTCTCTTCCATGGCTTCGATGAGGTCGACGACCTCCATCACGCTCATGTTGGAAATGGTTTCGAGAATATCGTCTTTTGAAACGGCCATTTTCTTTAACTCCAGAATGTTTAGTAGTCGAAATTTCTAGGCAGCTTGCTTGCTGTCGCGAACCGCCGCGACCGTGCGAACCAGCTTGGTGTGCGGCTCGGCAAGGGTGCGGACAAACTTCTCGATCGGCGCCTTCATGACGCCCATCAGCATGGCGATCGCCTGGTCGCGCGTCGGCAGCTTGGCCAGGCGCTCGAGCTCACTGGCATCGTGCAGCTCGGCACCGATCGCGACGAGACGTGCCACCAGCTTGTCGTTATCCTTGGAATAGTTCTTGATGAGGCGCGCGGCCGCACCCGGATCTTCCATGGAAAACGCAAACAGCAGCGGGCCGACGAGGCCCTCGCTCATGCATTCAAAGTCCGTACCCTCAACGGCACGCTTGACCAGCGTGTTCTTGGCAACCTTCAGGTAGACGCCTTCGCTGCGCGCCTTGCTGCGCAGTTCGGTCATCTCGCTGACGGTCAGCCCACGGTACTCGGCAGCGACTGCAGAGTGCGCAGACTTCGCCGCATCGGCGACTTCCGCCACCACTGCCTTCTTTTGCTCGAGTGTGAGCGCCATTGGCTACCTCCGTTAAGTTGGAATCGCCGGAACACTCCGGCAATCCATTCCATTCCGAACCCGAAGGCCCGGACCTTACTGGTGGCCGTTTCTCCCGTTGCCGGGATAGTCGGGCGACACCATCTGCGCGGGCGGCTCCTTCGAACCATTACCGTGACCGGCTCGCGCCGGCTCCGACCCGCGGTCTTGGACGGGCGCCTCTCCGTGAGGAGAAGCGAACGCCCGGAAGGAGGGAAGGTTTCAGGATTCAGGGTTCAGGTTTCAGGGGCGGGCCTTCGTGAGCCTTGAGCTTCACTTATGGCCGTGAACTGATTCCTGCTCCTTGTCACCTGATCTCCAATCCTCCTCCAATTCTCTTCTTTTTCCTGAAACCCGAACCCTGAAACCCGAACCCTACGTCCAGTCTCAAACGCTCAGGCTGCTCGCATCGACGTTCAGGCCCGGGCCCATCGTCGTCGACAGCGCGACCTTGCGCAGGTACTGGCCCTTGGCCGCCGGCGGCTTGGCCTTGACCAGCTCGCCGACCAGGGCCTGCAGGTTCTCGCGCAGGGCTTCGACCTCGAAATCGGCCTTGCCGATGGTCGTGTGGACGATGCCGCCCTTGTCGATGCGGAACTGAACCTGGCCCGCCTTGGCGTTCTTGACCGCCGTTTCGACGTCGGTCGTGACCGTGCCCACCTTGGGGTTGGGCATCAGGCCGCGCGGACCCAGCACCTGGCCGAGCTTACCGACCACGCGCATGGCGTCGGGCGTGGCGATGCAGACGTCGAAATCGATGGTTCCGCCCTTGATCGTTTCGGCCAGGTCGTCCATGCCGACGATGTCGGCACCGGCGGCCTCGGCCTTCTCGGCGTTATCGCCCTGGGCGAACACCGCCACGCGCACGCTCTTGCCCGTGCCATGGGGAAGCACCAGCGCGCCCCGGACCACCTGGTCGGACTTGCGCGGATCGACGCCGAGGCGGATAGCCACGTCGACGGATTCGGTGAACTTCACCTTGCTGAACGACTTGAGCAGGTCAAGGGCTTCGTCGATGCCGTAGCTCTTGCCGGGCTCGATCTGTTCGCGAATCGCGCGAATACGCTTGGACTTCTTCGCCATCACTCGACTCCTTCCACGTTCAGGCCCATGCTGCGCGCGCTGCCGGCGATGGTTCGCACTGCGGCGTCCATGTCTGCGGCGGTCAGGTCGGGCTCCTTCATCTTTGCGATTTCTTCCAGCTGCTCACGGCTCACCGTACCCACCTTGTTGATGTTCGGTTCGCCGGAACCCTTCTGGATCTTGGCCGCCTTGCGCAGCAGCACAGCGGCGGGCGGAGTCTTGGTGACGAAACTGAAGCTTCGGTCGTTGAACACCGTGATGACGACCGGAATGGGCAGACCCTGCTCGGTCTCCTGGGTCGCGGCGTTGAACGCCTTGCAGAACTCCATGATGTTGACGCCGTGCTGGCCGAGCGCCGGGCCCACGGGCGGGCTCGGATTGGCCTGGCCGGCCGGCACCTGCAGCTTGATGTAACCGGTGACTTTCTTAGCCATGTTGTATCGTCTCCTCGGGTTCTGGCGCCGGGCCATGTCAGACCGTCGGCTCCCCGTTTGGTTTCAAATTCCGGCTCGCTTCCGCGGCGCCGGGGTTCTCACCGCTCCCTCGGCTGGCTCACTGCCGCCCGAAGGAGATCCCGGATCGGGGTCCGGGATCGAGAAAATGAAACGCGCAGCGTTACAGTTTCTCGACCTGATTAAAATCCAACTCCACGGGCGTGGATCGACCGAAGATCGATACCGCCACGCGCAGCCGGCTCTTTTCGTAGTTGATCTCTTCGACCACACCACTGAAATCGTTGAACGGGCCCTCGGTGACCCGAACCATTTCACCCGGCTCGAACAGCACTTTCGGACGCGGCTTGTCGACGCCTTCCTGCACGCGCTGCAGGATCGCGTCCGCCTCGGCCTTGCTGATCGGGGCCGGGCGGTCCTGGCGGCCGCCGATGAAGCCCATGACCTTGGGCACATCCTTGACGAGGTGCCAGCTGTCGTCGTTCATTTCCATTTCCACCAGCACGTAGCCGGGGAAAAACTTGCGCTCGCTCCTGCGCTTCACGCCCTTTCTCATCTCCACCACTTCCTCGGTGGGAACGAGAATCTCGCCGAACAGTTCTTCCATGCCGGCGCGCTTGATGCGCTCTTCCAGGGAGCGCTTGACCGCCTTCTCGAATCCCGAGTAGGCGTGAACCACGTACCAGCGCTTGGCCATCAGCTGCCCCCTGCCGAACCGATCAGCCTGCGCACGATCCAGCCGAAGACAGAGTCCATGAGGAACAGCATGATGGCCACGATGATGGTGATCACGATCACCACCAGCGTGGTCTGCATCGTTTCGTTCCGCGTCGGCCAGACCACCTTGCGGCGCTCGACGTCGGCCTCGCGCAGGAACGAGAAGAACTCGCGCCCGCGAACGGTCTGCGCCACGACGAAGGCGGCGATCACGATCGCAACCAGCAGCCCGGCAGCGCGGATGGGCGTGATCAGGTCGCCGGCAAAATAGTAGAACCCGTAAAGCCCGGCGCCCACGATCAGCAGCCCGATGGCCCAGAACAGGTAGTCGCGTGCGGACGTCTTCTCAGCAGCCATTAAGTTGCCTTGCATTCCGATTCGGTGGCAGGCGAGGAGGGACTCGAACCCCCAACCTGCGGTTTTGGAGACCGCTGCTCTGCCAGTTGAGCTACTCGCCTTTAAAAAAGGTTTCAGGTTTCAGGTTGAAGGTTTCAGGTTTCAGCAAAACAAGTGTTTTGACCTGAACCCTGAAACCTGAACCCTTGAACCTTTATTCGATAATCTTCGACACCACGCCGGCGCCCACGGTGCGGCCGCCTTCGCGAATCGCGAAGCGCAGGCCCTCTTCCATGGCGATCGGCGCGATCAGATCCACCGTCATCTGGACGTTGTCGCCCGGCATCACCATCTCCG
>JAAAPE010000137.1 GCA_009908385.1 Gammaproteobacteria bacterium | reverse complement strand
TTGCTCGATCTGCGCGCCAACAGCTTCAGCGGCGCTCTCGGTCCCGACGAACTCGATTTCAGGCAGGATATTCCGGCCTGGCTGAATCTTTGCTGGAACGATCTCCAGGCCGGAGACCAGGCGGTCAGGTACTGGCTTCAGTTGGAGCACTACACCGATGAATTCCAGCAGTGTTTCGGCAAGACGATTCAGACACCCGCGCTGACTTCGAGCGGCTCCTGGTACGATCCGGACCACTCGGGTCAAGGCTTGTCGATCATGCATCTCGACGACGGGCAGACCCTTGTTCACTGGTTCACCTATGCACCGCAGGAAGACACCCACCAGCGCCAGAACTGGCTCGTCGGAAGCCGCAGGATCGAGAACCAGGGTTTCGACGATCTGGCGGCTTTCGCCCCGATCGGCGGCCACTTCAGCCAGGGCCTGCCCAACCCCGTCAATTACTCCATGGACGTGATCGGCCGGCTCAACCTGTTCTGGACCGAGAGCGGCCTGACCGCCGATCAGGAAGCCCAGACCCAACGCATGAGCGACCCCGCCCGGGACCTCACGGAGCTGACCCAGCTGACCCGCCTGGCGGGCACCACTTGCTCGAACCAGCAGCCGCAACAATGGATCTCGGGCGCCTGGTACGACCCGGCCGCATCCGGTGAGGGCCTGGCGATCGAGGTATTGGAGAACGGACAGGGCCAGGTCTACTGGTTTACCTACGAAGGAGACGACTCCGGCAACCAGGCCTGGATGCTGGGAACCGGCGAATTCGACGGCAACACCCTCCAGGTCGATGAAGTCCTCAAGCCGAGCGGCGGCTATTTCGGCGACGATCTGGATCCCGGCTCGATCCAGGTCACCGACTGGGGCAGCCTGAGCATCGAATTCAATCGAGAAGGATCCAGCGCGCTTTCCTGGGAGAGTGAGCTGCCGGGCTACGGCAGCGGCACGCAGGAGATCGAACAACTCGCTGGAGCCAGGCTGGCCGACTGCGACTGACCGCCAGGGTTTCGGCGCTCACCCGGCACGCACCGGGTGAGCGTTCCATGCGGCCGAGTTCGGCTCAGGGCGCCGCGTTGGCCGAAGCGCTTCTGGTGATCCGCCAGATGCCCACGGCGCAGACCACGCCGGCAGTCGCGTAGATGGCGGCCGTGGCCCACCAGACCACGTCGTGCGCCAGGGGCAGTGTCAGCCACGCCAGGGTCAGGGACAGGCCCGAAACCACGAAGACCCAACCCAGCAGGCGGCGCGTGGCCAGGCCGCGCGGCCGGTCGCATCGGGTGTCGGGCTTCTTGGGCAGGCCGTTGCCGGTGATCACCAGCGCCAAGGCCACGACGATCATGCCGTAACGGGTGATCCACTCCTCGTCGATCGTACCCAGTGTGCCCAGGGCGCAGGCGGCCAGGGCACCGGTGATCATCACAGCCGACACGATCAGGCTGTTGTAGATGGTCTTTCGCTCTACTGGCCGGTGCGATCCGGGCATGGCGCCGGAGGCCACAACGAGCAGCCATCCCAAGGGGATCGACAGCATGCCGACGAGCCAGACGAGCGCACCTTCCGGGCGCTGTGTCCAGGCCAGAACGCCGAAGGCCACGGCGAGCAGGATCAGTATCTGTAGCGCGATCGGGCGCCAGTTGATTTCGTTCATTGTTCGGATTCCTCGTTTTCGGGCTCGTCGGTCCGGGATGCCATACCGAATGTCTGCGCGAATCCCATCAGCGCCTCTTCCAGCACGGACATGCGGAGCGAATAGATCATCAGCTTTCCATCGCGCTCGACGTCGACCAGGCCCGCTTCCCTGAGTACGCGAAAGTGCACCGACATCGTTGGCTTGGAAACGTCGAAGTGCGACGCCAGCTCACCGGCGGACAAGGGACCCGAGCGCAGAAGCTTGAGAACTTCTCGCCGGGTCGAATCGGACAGCGCTTTGAATACCTGGCTCACGTTTTTATTATTAGCTAATTATCTAAATGATGTCAAACGCTGTCTTCGGGGAGCACGAAGAAAGGCCGTTCCCTAGGGCAACGACAAGCGCTGGCCCGAGCGGGGTGGCGTCGCGCCTGAGCCTTCGCCCTCGAACTCGAACGGCACGGACACCAGCTCGAGCCCGCGAACGACCTGGATGACGAAGTGCAGGTGCGGCCCCGTCGAGTAGCCGGTATTGCCCGAGCGGCCGATCAGCTGGCCGCGCTCGACGCGCTGGCCCGGCGCGACCAGCACGCCTTCGTAGTCGAGGTGGGCGTAGAGCGCCATCGAGCCGTCCTCGTGCAGGATGCGCACGAAGTTGGCGCGCGGACCGTGCCGCTCGCGATCGACGCCGGCGCGGTGGAAGTAACGCGCGACGTCCATCACCACGCCGCCCCGCGCGGCGTGCACCGGCGAACCCATGGGCATGGTGATGTCGACGGCATGAAAACTGTCGGCCGAACCGTGGCTGTGCTCGCCGCCGAACGCCTGGCCGACGCGAAAGGTCTCCCCGGGCGCGAACGGCGGGCGGTAGGGTCGTGAAGGCTGGTGCCGGCCCCCGGCCCGGCCGGGCACCGCGGCGGTGCGGAAGCGGTACTGCCAGGAGCGACGCTCGTCGAGCGGGCCGAGCGTGACCAGCTCGCGCTGCTCGAGCGCATCGAGCACGAAATCGGCCGGCAGGCGCGGCTCGCTGACCACGTTCTCCTCCTCGACGAGGGAAACCCGCACCGTGACGGGCCCGTGGATGCGATTGGTGAACATCCAGACCGGCGCGTCCTTCGGCCCGGTCTTCTGCACGCCCACGATGTCGCGCAGTTCGGCCACCGCCCGCTGCACGGTGACCTCGCGGTCGGTGTCGGGCTTGCGGTCGGTGAAGTGGGTCACGCCGTCGGCGTCCTCCCACATGTAGATCGTCTGCCCCGACGCGCTCGCCGCCATCGTCAGCCAGAGGCACACCAGCGCCAGACGCCAGGCGAGCGAAACCGAAGCCGCTCTGCCCTTACCTGAAACCCGAAACCCGAGACTGGCGCGCAGCGCCATCCCGGACCCCGATCCGGGACCACCTTCACCTGGAGACTTCAACATTCGATCACGTTGACCGCCAGCCCCCCGCGGGACGTTTCCTTGTACTTCGACTTCATGTCCCGCCCGGTATCGCGCATGGTCTTGATCACCTTGTCGAGGCTGACGCGATGTTTGCCGTCGCCGGCCAACGCCATCCGGGTGGCATTGACCGCCTTGACCGCGCCCATGGCGTTGCGCTCGATGCAGGGGATCTGCACCAGCCCGCCAACGGGGTCGCAGGTCAAGCCGAGGTTGTGTTCCATGCCGATCTCCGCGGCGTTCTCCACCTGGCTCATGCTGCCGCCGCGCGCCGCGGTCAGGCCGCCGGCCGCCATCGAGCAGGCCACGCCCACCTCGCCCTGGCAGCCGACCTCCGCGCCGGAGATGGACGCGTTTTCCTTGTAGAGGATGCCGATGGCCCCGGCGGTGAGCAGGAACTCGATCACGCCGTCCTCGTCCGCGCCGTCGACGAAGCGGCGATAGTAGTGAAGCACAGCCGGTATGATGCCGGCCGCGCCGTTGGTGGGCGCGGTCACGACCCGACCTCCGGCGGCGTTTTCTTCGTTGACCGCCAGCGCGTAGAGGTTGATCCAGTCGAGCTGGTCGAGGTTGTCCTCCTTCTCCCGGGCCCGGAGTTTCTTGAAGAGCGTCGGCGCCCGGCGCGCCACCTTCAGGCCGCCCGGCAGCGTGCCTTCCAGGGCAATGCCGCGGTCGACGCATTCCTGCATCGCGCGCCAGATGGTGAGCAGGCCCTCGCGAATCTCGCCCTGGCTGCGCCACGCCGACTCGTTGGCCAGCATGACGTCGCTGATGCGCAGATCGTGTTCGGCGCAGATGGCGAGCAGCTCGTCGCCGCTGGAAAAGGGGTGCTTCAGGGGCGTGTCGTCGGCGACGATGCGGTCGGCCGCCGCTTCGTCGGCATTGACCACGAAACCGCCGCCGACGGAGTAGTATTCGCGCGCCATCAGCTCGCCGCCGTCGGCGTCGAAGGCGGTGAAGCGCATGCCGTTGGGGTGATGCGGCAGGGTCTGGCGCTTGTGGAAAATCAGGTCGCGGCGAAGGTCGACCGGGATCTCGTGGCCGCCCGACAGTCGCATGCGCCCGGTCTCGGCGATCTCTTCCATGCGCCGCGGAATATGGTCGGGGTCGACGCGGTCGGGCATCTCGCCCTCCAGCCCCATGATCACGGCCCGGTCGGACCCGTGCCCGCGGCCGGTATGACCGAGCGATCCGAACAGGTCCGACTGCACGCGCGCGCAGCGCTCGAGCGCGCCGGATTCCGCCAGGCGGGAGACGAAGGTCGCCGCCGCACGCATCGGTCCGACGGTGTGCGAACTCGACGGCCCGATGCCGATCTTGAACAGGTCGAAAATACTGACAGCCATGCGCGAGAGTGTAGCCGCTTTGCGGGGGCGACGACATCGGAACGGACCGAATCGATAACCGCTAAAATGCAGGATTCAGCGATTGATGAAAGCGCCGATCCGACATGAAACTCAAGTTCTACACGCGCCCGGACTGCGACCTGTGCACCAAGGCCGAAGCCCTGCTCGCCGAGGGCGGCTTCGGCAAGCGATACGAAAAGGTCAACATCGAGTCCGACCTCGACCTGCTCGACCGCTACGGCGACAAGATCCCGGTGCTCCACAACACCGATACCGGCGAGAAACTGTCCTGGCCGTTCACCGCCTCCCAGGTGCGTGAACTGGTCGCCGAATGACGTGACGCGGGCCATTTCCCACGTCGACGCCGACCGGTTCGAGCAGGCGTTGCTCGCCGGCATCGCCAACGTGTTTCGTCGGCGCGACCACATCAACGCCATCAACGTCTTCCCGGTGGCCGACAGCGATACCGGCACCAACCTCGCCTTCACCCTGGCGAGCGTGCGGCGCGCCATCGAGGGCGGCCGGGACCGCAGCCTGCCCGACCTCCTGCGGCAGGTGGCCGACGCCGCGCTCGACGGCGCGCGCGGCAATTCCGGCGCCATCATGGCGCAGTATTTCCAGGGTCTGAGCGAGTCCGGCCGCGATTTCCAGGTACTCGACGGTCCACGCCTCGCCCGGGTGTCGGCCGCCGGCGCGCGCTCGGCCTGGTCGGCGATGTCCGATCCCGTGCCCGGCACCCTGCCGACCGTGCTCGAGGACTTCGCCGACGAACTCGTGCAGCGGGCGCGCGACGGCGCCGATGACATTGGCGAGATGTTCCGGTACGGCCTCGAGCGGGCGCGCCGCTCGCTGGCCGGCACGCCCGACCAACTCGCCGCGCTTCGCGATGCCGGGGTCGTCGACGCCGGCGCGCAGGGCTTCGTCGACCTGCTCGAGGGGGTCTGGTGCTATATGCGAACGGGCCGCATGCCCCGCTTCTCGGGCGAAGCCGCACCACCCCCGCCGGCGGCCGCCGGCGACCACGCGGCCCCCGACCGCCACCGCTTCTGCACCGAATGCCTGATCGAGGGCAACGGACTCGACGTCGCCGGGTTGCGCTCGAGCCTGGAAGCCCTCGACGCCAGCTCCCTGGTCGTCGCCGGGGGCGAGCGCCGCGCCCGCGTCCACATCCACACCGACAGTCCCGGCGAAGTCTTCGGCCTGTGCTCCGAATTCGGCGAGCTCACCCAGCAGAAGGCCGACGACATGAACCGCCAGCACGGCCTGATGAATCACGCCGGCCGAGTCGCCATCCTCACCGATTCGGCCGCCGACCTGCCGGCCGAGGAAATCGAGCGGCTGGGCATCCACGTCGTGTCGGTGCGCCTGAATTTCGGCGAGGAGGAGTTCCTCGACAAGCTCACCATGACCCCCTCGCAATTCTACGCCCGGCTCGCCGACTCGCCCGTGCATCCGCAGACCTCGCAGCCGCCGCCGGCCGACTTCCGGCGCCAGTACGAACTGCTGACCTCGCACGGCCTCGAAGTCCTCGGCATCCAGATTGCCGGTCGTCTCAGCGGCACGCTGCAGGCCGCACGCCGGACCGCCGAGCGCGTCGACCCCGACCGCATCGAGGTGATGGATTCACGCAACGCGGCCTGCGGCCAGGGCCTGATGGTGCTGTGGGCCGCGGAAGCCGCCGCCAGGGGCTGGGAACGCGTCGCCATTCGAGCGCACCTGACGGAAAATCGCGATGCGTTCAGGACCTTCGCGCTCGCGCGCGACCTGAGCTGGGGCGTTCGCGGCGGCCGCGCCAAACCCTGGATGGAGAAGCTTGCGCGGACCCTGCGCCTCAACCCGATCCTGACCGCCTCTACGGACGGCGAGCTGGTCGCCCGAGGCGTGATCGCCGGGCGCGGCCGAACGGTCGAGAAGTTCGCCCGCTACCTGCTGCGTCGAATGGACGCCGGCTCGACCTACCGGGTCATCATCAGCCACACCGACGCCGAGGCCGACGCCCGGGCCCTGCGCAAGCGCATCCTCGCCGGCCACCCGCAGGTCGACGCCTGCTGGGTCGTCGAGGCCAGCCCCGCCGTGGGCGCGCATGCCGGGCCGGGCACCCTGATCGCCGGCATGCACGTGTGGCAACCGCCGGAGTCGCGCCATGATTGAGCTGGCCTTCTGCCTCGTCGGGGGCTACCTGCTGGGCTCGATCTCCGGCGCCCTGACGCTCGGCCGGCTCAGGGGCATCGACATCCGCACCATGGGCTCGGGCAACGCCGGCGGCACCAACGCCCTGCGCACCATCGGCTGGCGCTTCGCTTTGGGGGTGGTCCTCATCGATGTCGGCAAGGGCGCGGCCGCCGCCGGCGTGCTACCGCTGATTGCTCCCTGGCTGGTCCCCGATCCGCTCGATTTCCCCACCCTGGCCGCCGCCGGTGGCTTCATGGCCGTGGCCGGCCACGTCTGGCCGGCGTATTTCCGTTTTCGCGGCGGCAAGGGCGCCGGCACGGCCGTCGGCGCGATCGCCGTCGTCGCGCCGTGGTGCCTGGCCCCGCTGCTGCTGGTCTGGCTCGTGACCCTGATCGGCACCGGCTACGTCGGACTGGCCACCATCCTGGCGGGGGTCAGCCTGGTGCCGGCGATGTGGACCCTGGGCCCCGATCCCCTGCCCCACGCCCTGGCCGTGCTCGCCATCGCCCTGGCGGTGCTGCTGGTCTTCACCCACCGGGCCAACCTGACCCGCATGCTGGCCGGCGACGAGAACCGTTTCGAGAAGGCGCGCCTTCTCAAGCGCCGCTGAGGAATCGACGCCCGCACCATGAAACCCGGTCTCTTCGACCTCTACGCCCGTCTGGCCGACGGCGAGCGCCACAACGGCGCCGCCCTGGCCGCCGAGCTGGGCATCACCCGCGCCGCAGTCTGGAAGCGCATGCAGGCACTGCGCGACATGGGCCTGGAGATCTCCGGCACGGCCGGCGACGGCTACCGGCTGCCCCGCCCGGTCGAATTGCTCGACGCCGAGGCGATCCGCTCCCGCCTCGCGACGCCCGGCCTGACGATCGAGGTGGCCGGCGCCGTCGATTCCACCAATGCCCGGCTGACCGAATCGGGCAGCCCGCACCGCCATGCCCTGCTGGCCGAGTGCCAGACCGCCGGGCGCGGCCGGCGGGGACGCGGCTGGCTCTCGCCGCCGGGCAGCGGCTTGTATCTTTCGCTGGCATGGCACTTCGAATCGGGCCTGGCCGGCCTGGCGCCGCTCAGCCTGGTGGTCGGGCTGACCGTCGCCGAAACCCTGCGGAACGTCAGCGGTGCCGGCGTGACGGTGAAGTGGCCCAACGACCTGTTCATCGGCGACGCCAAGCTCGGCGGCTGCCTGGTGGAACTCGGGGGCGCGGCGGAAGGTCCGTGCCGCGCGGTGATCGGCGTCGGGCTCAATCTGCACGCCAGCGCGGCCATGGGGGCCGTCGACCAGCCCTGGACGGCGCTGGCCGATCACGCCGATGCGATCGTCCGCAACGGCCTGGCCGCCGCCCTCGTGGACGGCCTGGCCGCGGCCATGGATGTCTTCGACCGCGACGGCTTCGACGCGTTCTTCGAGCGCTGGCCGGCCTTCGACGCCCTGGCCGAGCGGCCTGTGCGACTGATCCGGGAGCGCGATCCGTCCGTCAACGCGGTCGCCATCGGAATCGACGGCAGCGGACGCCTGAAGCTGCGCATCGGCAACGGCGAGCTGGCGGTGGCCAGCGGCGAGGTGAGCGTCCGTGTGCGCTGAGCCCCGGACAGACGACTGGGTCGTGGTGGATATCGGGCATTCGCGCATCAAGTGGGCGCGGGTCCGCGACGGCGCGCTCGAGCCTGCCACCATCGGGCGGGCGGCCACCGATGAGCCCGACTCGCTGTTCGACGCGCTCGAAAAACTGGCCTGCCCGCGTGCCCTGATCTCCGGCCAGTCCAGGCCCGAGTCGGTGGCCCGGATTTCCCGCCGTCTACAACAAGCCCGCGCCCGAGTGGATATCATCACCACAGGTGATCGTTCGATGCCGGTGCAGCCGGCCTACCGCTCGCTCGGCTGCGACCGCTGGCTGGCGCTGCAGAAACCCGGGGGGGAGGAAGCCGGCGCCTTCGTGGTGGTCGACAGCGGCACCGCCATAACCATCGATGTCGTCGACGCCGGCGGACGCCATCGCGGCGGATGGATCATGCCCGGCATCGCGGCGGCCCGCAGCGGCCTGTTCGCGCGGGCCCCCGGCCTCAACCGGCCGCTGCCCGAGGCCGAGGATGCCGACCGTCCGGCCCGCGACACCGGCCGGGCGCTCGCACGCGGCGGCCTGATGCTGGCGGCCGGCGGCATCGATCGCGCCGTGCGGGCGGCCGAACGCGCCGTCGACGATCAAGTCAGCCTGTGGCTGACCGGGGGAAACGCCGCCGAGCTCCTCGCGCTGCTCGAGCGCAGGGCCCGGCAAGATCAGCACCTCGTGCTTCACGGACTGGCCATGGCAACGCGACTGACATGAAAGACATCGACTGGCGCTGGGTGGCCGTCGCCCTGCTTGCAACCAACGCCCTGGTGTTCGTGCTCGCGCAGCTGGGCGCGACGCCGCCGCCCGAACGCGACGGCGAGCTGACGCCGATCGACCCGAACCTGCCGCGCGCGGAATTCATCGCTCACTCCGGCGGCGACGAGGATTCGGCCGAGCCGGCCTGCTACACCATCGGCCCGCTGCCGACCCTGCTGTCCCAGCAGCGGGCGGTCGACCGGCTGGGACCGTTCACCACCCACCTGCAGACCCGCCAGACCGAGGCCGACCGCGACCGCGGATGGTGGGTGTACCTGCCGGCGGCGAGTCGGTCCGAGGCGCTCGACCTCACGCGCCGACTGGCCGAGCGGGGGGTCGAGGACTACTACGTCGTCGCCGGCGGTCCGCTGGAGAACGCGGTATCCGTCGGTCTCTACGAGAACATCGACAATGCCCGCGAACGCCAGCGGCGGGTGCGGACGATGGGTTTCGACGCACAGCTCGAGGTCCGTCGGGAAGCGGTGCCTCAGTTCTGGGTGGACTACCGCGTCGCGGCCGGCGAATCCCCGCCGTGGCGCTTCATCGTTCGCGCCTCGCCGGGCGCCCAGCGGCTCCAGGTACCCTGCACCGACTACGGCTTTACCGCGGCGAACGGGGAGTAGTTCATGGAATTCCGCCTGCGCGCACGCATCTTCTCGAGCCCTGCCGGACCGTGGCTGCGCCTGATGCGCTTCGACCGCCCCATCGGGATCGCGCTGCTGCTCTGGCCCACCTGGTGGGGCCTGTGGTTCGCCGCGGGCGGCCTGCCGAGCATCAGGAACCTGGTCATCTTCACCCTCGGCGTGCTGGTGATGCGAGCGGCCGGCTGCGTCATCAACGACTACGCCGATCGCGAACTCGATCCCCACGTGACGCGCACGGTCGATCGCCCGATCCCCGCCGGTGAAATCGCGCCCAGGCAGGCGCTCATGCTGTTCTTCGGCCTGCTGGCGGTCGCCTTCGTGCTGGTCCTGCTGACCAACCGGCTGACCATCATGATGGCCTTCTTCGGCGCCCTGCTGGCCGCCACCTATCCGTTCTTCAAACGCTTCACCCATTTTCCGCAGCTGGTGCTCGGGGCGTCGTTCAGCTGGGCCATTCCCATGGCCTTCGCCGCCGAGGCCGGACAGGTACCCGTCCTGGCCTGGTGGCTGTTCGCCGCCAACTTCGTGTGGACCGTCATCTTCGACACCGAATACGCCATGGCCGACCGCGACGACGACCTGAAGGTGGGCGTGAAATCGACGGCCATCGCCTTCGGGCGCGCCGACGTGCCCATCCTGGGCGGCCTGATGGGCATCATGACCGCCCTGCTGCTCATGATCGGGCTGCTGTACCTGCCCGAGCCGGCCTGGTTCACCGCCGTGGCCCTGGTCTTCCTTCACTTCCAGCTCCAGCTCTGGCGCATCCGCGACCGCGACCCCGCCGCCTGCTTCCGCACCTTCCTGAGCAATCACTGGGTCGGCCTGTTCATCTTCGCCGGCGCCGCCGTATCGCTGGCGATGCGCGGAGGATAAGGCCCTGAACCCTGAAACCTGAAACCTGAACCCTGGAATTCAAGCTCTCGCCACCACCCAGACATCCACCCGCACCACACCGGCCCGGCGGAGCGCACGCGCACACTCGTTCAGGGTGGCACCGGTGGTCATGACGTCGTCGACGAGGGCGAGATGCGCCGGCCGGCAGCCGGGCAGGCGGGCGCGGAATGCCCCGCGCACGTTGCCGCCGCGCCGTGCGGCGGGCAGGGCCGACTGGGCCGGCGTGGCCCGGCGGCGCTCGAGCAGGTCGGCCACCGGGATGCCGCCGAGCGATCGCGACAGGTCGCGTGCGATCATTTCGGACTGGTTGAATCCGCGCCACAAGCGTCGACGCCAGTGCAGGGGGACCGGGACAAGCGCCTGCGGCCGAGCCGCCCCCGCCGCGGCCAGCCGCTTCGCCGTGAGGGCGCCCAGCACCCGCCCCGCCGCGAGGTCGCGCCGGAACTTGAAACGCTGGACGAGCGACTCCACCACACCGACGTATTCGAAGGCCGCTTCGGTCGTGGCGAAGGCCGGCGGGCGACGCGCGCAGCGACCGCAGCGACGGGCCGGACTGGCCAGGGGCAGGCCGCACTGGCAACAGGCGATCCGGTTGGTCGGCAGGTCGGCCTCGCAGCCCGCGCAGCAGTCCAGGCCGTCGCGCGCGCGACGCCCGCAGATCAGGCATACTGGCGGCAGAATCCAGCGGCCTACCGTTGAAATCACGCCCTCGAAAAGCATCGCCGCCCGCCCCCGGATGGTTGCATTCTCCTTGCAAGGCTATCACCGATGACCCGACGATCCGACGCCACCCGGATCCGGCAGCGCTTCGACGCCGTTGCCGAACGCTACGACCGGCACGCCGAACTGTTCGACGAGGTCGGCCGGCGCCTGCTCGAACGCCTCGACGGACTCCGCTTCGAGCCCGAGCGCATCGTCGACCTGGGCTGCGGCACGGCCCGTCACACGCTTGAACTGCACGAGCGCTACCCGAAAGCCCGGCTGCTGGCCGTCGACAGCGCGGCCGCCATGCTCGGCCAGGCCAGGCGACGTCGCGGTCGCTGGCGCCGGCGCTTCGAACTGGCCTGCGCCGATCTCGCCGCACCGCCGCTGGCCGAGGCCAGCGTCGACCTCGTCTACGCCAACCTGTCCGTGCAGTGGGCGGGCGACCTCGCGGTGATCCTGTCGGCCCTGCGGCGCATCATGCGCCCGCGGGGCCTGCTGCTGTTGACCCTGCCGGGACCGGACACGCTGGTCGAGCTCAGGCGCGCCGGAGCGGTGGTCGAGGCGGGCGTGGACACCCATGCCCAGGAGCTCGGCGGCCTGCTCACCCGGGCCGGCTTCCAGGAACCCGTGCTCGATACCGACTGGCTCACCACCACCCACGACGGCCTCGCCCCCCTGCTCGCCGACCTCGACCATCTCGGGGTGGACTACACGCTGCCGGGCGGCGCCGAAGCGCTCGAGCGCGAGCTGGGCGGCGGCGACATCCGGGCGACCTGGGAAATGCTCTACGCCACCGCCTGGTCGCCGGACGAGGGCCAGCCCATCCGGACCGGAAGCGGCGAGGAAGCGAGCGTTTCCGCGGCCAGCCTGGGCATCCGCAAACGCCGCAACTGACGGTCCGGCGCCCCGCGGTCATGGTATTCTTGCGCCTCTGCCGGCAGGGGTGCCTGCCGGGCCCGAACTCACACGATTTCCAAGAGCCAGGCATGTCAGAACAGCAGCAGAAGATCGACGCCCACAACCAGGCAACCAACGAATTCATCGAGCTGGCCAACAAGATGGTCAACGACCGCGGCTTCGAACAGAACGTGGTCTCCGCGGCGCTGATGGCCGCCTCCGGCGTCTACGCCACCTTCATCGCCGCCGGAAACCAGGGCTTCCTGGCCGAAAACGGCGTCGAGAAGGTCGCGGCCATGTACAAGAGCAACCTGTCCTACATCCAGAAGCGCAAGAAGGAAGACCTCGAGGCGCAGGGCCTCACGCCCAAGCCGATGGCCGAAGCCCAGGCCGAAGGCCCGACCCCGTCGGACGACGACAAGAACTGATCTCGACGGGCCCTTAGCTCAGCTGGTTAGAGCAGCCGACTCATAATCGGTAGGTCGCAGGTTCAAGTCCTGCAGGGCCCACCACCGTCTCGGAAGGCTTGACAAGTCCCTCGCGCTCTGAGTAAATGAAGGCATGACGCACGAACCGGCCCAATCCTTCAACTGCGCGATGTGCATGTGCATGTGTCTGCAAGCTCCGGCTGCGGATGCGTGTACGGCTGTGTTCTGACCTAGCGAAACCACCGAATCACGACGAAACCCGCAGCGGCCAGGCCGGTGCGGGTTTTTTCTTGTTCCCCTCCCTCATCGAACCTCCGCTGCGGCAACCCGACCACCCGCAATGGAGAGAAGACGATGAGCAAGAGCACGCGACGACGATTCGAAACCCTGCAGGTTCACGCCGGCCAGGAGCCGGCGCCGGGCACCAACGCCCGGGCCGTGCCGATCTACCAGACCACGTCGTACACCTTCGACGACGCCGATCACGGCGCGCGCCTGTTCGCGCTGGAGGAGTTCGGCAACATCTACTCGCGCATCATGAACCCGACGACGGACGTGTTCGAGCAGCGGATCGCCGCGCTCGAAGGCGGCGTCGCCGCGGTCGCCACGAGCTCGGGCCAGGCCGCGCAGCTCGTCGCCATCACCACCCTGGCGCAGTCCGGCGACAACATCGTGGCCGCTTCCTCGCTCTACGGCGGCACCTGGAACCAGTTCAAGGTCTCGCTGCCGAGGCTGGGCATCGAGGTGCGCCTGGTCGAGGACGACGATCCGGCGGCCTTCGCCGCGCGGATCGACGAGAACACCCGCGCGATCTACGCCGAGACGATCGGCAACCCCGGCTTCCGGATTCCCGACTTCGAGGGGCTCTCGGCGGTGGCGAAACAGCACGGCCTGCCGCTGATCATCGACAACACCTTCGGCGCCGGCGGCTACCTGTGCCGGCCGATCGAGCACGGCGCCGACATCGTCGTCGAGTCGGCGACCAAGTGGATCGGCGGGCACGGCACCTCCATCGGGGGCGTGATCGTCGATGCCGGCCGATTCGACTGGGGCAACGGGCGCTTCCCGCTGTTCACCGAGCCGGCGCCAGGCTATCACGGCCTGAACTTCTGGGAGACCTTCGGCCCCGAAAGCCCCTTCGGCAACATCGCCTTCGCCATCCGCGCCCGCGTCGAGGGCCTGCGCGATCTCGGGCCCGCGCTGAGCCCGTTCAACAGTTTCCTGTTCCTGCAGGGGCTCGAAACCCTCTCGCTGCGCGTGCAGCGCCACGTCGAAAACACCCAGGCGCTGGCCGAGTGGCTCGAGCGCCATCCGGCGGTCGAGTGGGTCAACTACCCCGGATTGCCCGGTCATCCCTCTCATGAGCGCGCGAAACGCTACCTGCGCCACGGCTTCGGCGCGGTACTCACCTTCGGCATCCGCGGCGGGGAGCAGGCGGGCCGGCGCTTCATCGACAGCGTCGAGCTGGCCAGCCACCTGGCCAACGTCGGCGACGCCAAGACCCTGGTGATTCACCCGGCCAGCACCACGCACCAGCAGCTCAGCGAGGCGGAGCGGCGGGCCGCGGGCGTGACCAGCGAACTGATCCGCGTGTCGGTGGGCATCGAACACATCGACGACATCACCGAGGATTTCGCCGGCGCCTTCGAACGGGCCGGGCTGGCGGTCGCGGCATGAACGGGGTCGACCGCGTCATCACCATCGAGGACCCGCCGCCGCTGGCCGGCGGCGGGCGGCTCGATCGCCTGGAGATCGCCTTCCGCAGCTGGGGCCGGCTCGATGCGGGCGCCACGAACGCGGTGCTGGTCTGCCCGGCCCTGACCGGTGACCGGCACGTCGACCGCTGGTGGCCGGGACTGCTCGGCCCCGGGCGCAGCCTGGATCCGGCCACCGATTTCATCGTCGCCGCCGACGTGCTCGGCGGCAGCGGCGGCACGACCGGGCCGCGCTCGCGCCGCGGCCTCCGGCCCTGGGGCGAGCGATTTCCCGACGTGTCGGTCCGCGACATGGTGACCGTCCAGCGCCTGCTCGTCGAGGCACTCGGCATCCGCCGGCTCAATCTGGTGATCGGCGGCTCGCTCGGCGGCATGCAGGTACTCGAATGGGCGCTCGGCCAGCCCGACCGGGTCGCCTCGGCGGTGGCAATCGCCGCGCCGGCACGCCAGAGCGCCTGGGCCGCCGCGCTCAACCACGCCCAGCGGCGGGCCCTGAACCGGCACGGGGATATCGAGCTGGCACGCATGATCGCCATGCTCAGCTATCGCCACTGGGACAACGTGGACGAGCGCTTCGGTCCGGATGCCGGCAGCGAGCGAACGGCCCCGGGCTGGCTCGACCACCACGGCAAGGCCCTGCGCGAGCGTTTCGACCCGGTCGCCTACCGGCGGCTGATGGCGGCCATGGACGGCCACGATCTCGGACGCGGGCGCTGGGGCTGGCGCAAGGCGGCCGCCGCCGTTCGGGCGCGAACGCTGGTCGTGGGCATTACCTCCGACCTGCTCTACCCGCCCCGCGACCAGCGCGCGCTCGCCGACGCCCTGCCGGGATCCGAACTCGAGTGGCTCGAGGCGTCCCAGGGTCACGACGCCTTCCTGATCGAGCAGGACCGGCTGGATCGCATCGTGTCGCGCTTCCGGCGCGACACGACCGGAAATCGACCCCTTCTGGAGGCCCAGGCATGACGAGCACCACGCGCATTCACTCAGTCGGCGATGCCGGTTTCGCCGAGTTCCTTGCCGGCATCGGACACCGCCGGCCCACCGCGAGCAGGACGCCCGTCGACGTGGCGATCATCGGCCATACCGGCCAGGTGGGACGCGCCCTCCTCTCCCAGCTGGCTACCTCGCGGCCCGATCCACGCGGACCGGCGCTGGTCTTCCGGGAAGGCATCAATCGCAGCAGGCACCTGGTCGTCGACCGGCGGGAGGTCCGGGAGGTCGGCCGGGATCGAGGCAGCCTGGCCGGGCTCGGCGAACGCCTGGCCGCCGGGGGACGCCCGGCGGTGATCGTCGACTGCACCGCCGATGCGGACCTGCCGCGCAGCTATCCCGCATGGCTCAGGGCGGGTATCGGCGTGGTCACGCCCAACAAGCACGGCTTCGCCGGCGACCTGTCCCTGTACCGGGCCATCCACGAATCGGCACGGCTCGGAAACGCGCCGCTGGGCTACTCGGCCACGGTCGGCGCGGGCCTGCCGATTCTCTCGACGCTACGGCGACTGCATCAGGCAGGATCCGAGCCGACTCACATCAGCGCGGTGGTCTCGGGCACGCTCGCGCACGTGTTCTCGCGCATGGCCGGCGGCCTGGCGCTCTCAGCCGCCGTCGGGGACGCCCGCGAACGTGGCTTCACCGAACCCGATCCGCTGGAAGACCTGTCGGGCCGGGACGTCGCCCGCAAGCTCCTCATCATGCTGCGCGAGGCGGGCCTGGAAGGTCTCGCAGTCGAGCGCGAGCCGGTGGTCGCCGACGCCTGGGCGGCGCGCGCCCGGGAGGCGGCGAACGTCATGGAGGCCCTGCGCGAATGCGACGGCACCTGGCGCCGGCGCTTCGAATCGGCCCAGGCGGCCGGGGAAACCTGGGTCTACCTGGCGCGAGTCGGGCCCGGCGAGGCGCGCGTCGGCCCGGTGCGGCTGCCCGCGGACTCGCCCTTCGCCGTGACCGGCGGAAGCGGCAATATCG
>JAAAPE010000084.1 GCA_009908385.1 Gammaproteobacteria bacterium | reverse complement strand
CCGGGCGAAATCGCAGTTGACTTGTCGAGACCACCACAGCGCCCGGTGGCGCAAACCCCCGATCTACGGCAGGGAGCAATAAGCCGGGACACTGCCACCCGGCAAGAAGGTCCCGGATCTACGCTGCGCTCCGTCCGGGACTACAGTGCCGGGTGCCGGGTGCCGGGTGCCGAAAGCGTCATAGGCCCCGCGGCGCAGCCGCCCACCATCCTCCGCGGATGCCGAACCAAAAAAACGAAAGAATGAAGAAACCAAAAAACGAACTCACCGCCCTCGTCAATCGAACAACCATTCAAAAATGGCCATGCGCGCGAACACTCCCATCCGCACCTGCTCGAGGATCAGCGACCGGTCGCCGTCGGCCACGGCGGCGTCGATTTCCATACCGCGGTTGATGGGGCCGGGGTGCATGACCAGACAGTCCGGTGCGGCGCGTTCGAGGTCCGAGGCCTTGAGGCCCCAGTCGGCGAAATAGGCGTCGCGGTCGGGCCAGCCGGCGCGGTCCATGCGTTCGTGCTGGACGCGCAGCATCATCACCACGTCGGCACCGTCGAGGGCGCCGGCGAGGTTGTCGTGCAGGCTCGCCGCAGGCACCGGCGGACGGTCCGGCAGCAGCGATTCGGGACCGGCGAGACGAATCTCGGACAGTCCCAGCCTGTGCCACAGGCGCAGGCCGGAACCGGCCACGCGCGAGTGCCGGATGTCGCCCACGATGGCCAGTTTCATGCCGGCCAGGTCGAGGCCTCGCGCACGCAGCGTCGCGGCGTCCAGCAGGGCCTGGCTGGGGTGGGCGTTGGTGCCGTCGCCGGCATTGATCAGGCGCAGGGACGGGACTGCGTCGGCCAGGCGGGCGACACGGTGGCTCTCCGGGTGCCTGAGGACGACGGCGTCCACGCCCATGGCGGCCAGCGTCGCCGCCGTGTCCTCGAGCGATTCGCCCTTGGTGGCCGAGGATCGTTCCAGTTCGATGTTGACCACGCGCATGTCCAGGCTGCCGGCGGCCAGTTCGAAGGACACGCGGGTGCGGGTGCTGGGTTCGTAGAAGAGGTTGGCGGCGGTCGCCTCGATCCGGGCGGGAGCGGCACCCGTGGCCAGCGCACAGGCGCGGCCGATCAGTCGCTCGATGTCGTCGTCGCCGAGCCGGTCGATGTCGATGAGGTGGCGGTGTGTCATCGCTGCAGGCTCTCGGGGTTGTCCTCCATCCAGGACTCCAGTATCAGGCTGGCGGCCACGCTGTCCAGCCGCCGGGCGTCGCTGCGACGGGCGCGGCCCTGCTGCCGGCGATTGGCATGGCGCTCGGCGGCGACATGGGAGGTCAGTCGCTCGTCCTGGAAACGAATGTCGATATCCGGGTAACACGCTTCGAGACCCGCCGCGAAATCACGCACCTGGCGGCTCATCGCCGACTCGCTGCCGTCCCCCGACAGCGGTAGCCCGACCACGATCAGCGCGGGCTTCCAGCGACCGAGCACGGCCTCGAGCTGCGTGCTCAGGCCGGCGGCGTCGCGGTAGCGGATCGGGTCGAGCGGACGCGCCGAACCGGTAAGCCGGTGACCGACCGCAACCCCCACGGTGCGTTGTCCGAAATCGATCCCCAGCAGCGCACGGGCCGCTTCAGGCATGCCCACCGGCCGGCTGCAGGGTGGCCACGTCGATGCCCAGGCGGGCGACGGCCTGCTCCCAGCGCTGGTCGACGGGCAGGTCGAACACGATCTCGGCACTCGCCATGACGCTGAGCCAGGCGTTGTCACGCATTTCGTTCTCGAGCTGCCCGGGCTCCCAGCCGGCATAGCCGAGCGCGACGAGAAACTTCTCCGGCCCGTCGCCGGCGGCGACCGACTCGAGCACGTCCCGCGAAGTCGTCACGCAGATACCTTCACCGACCTCGACCGTGGCTTCCCAGCGCCGGTCCCTGGTGTGGAGCACGAAGCCGCGCTCGGGATGGACCGGCCCGCCGACGTACACCGGCCTCTCGGCGAGCGCCTGGTCCGTGCATTCGAGGTCCAGCTGTTCGAGCACGTCGGCGAGCACGTACTCCGACTCCCGGTTGATGGTGATGCCCAGCGCGCCTTCGTCGTTATGCTGGCACAGCAGGGTCACGCCGCGCATGAAGTTCGGGTCTTCCATGCCGGGCATGGCGATCAGGAATTGCTGCTCAAGATAACTCACGGTTTCATTCTACCTGTCGACGGGGCAAGGTCTGGCAAAGCTGCCGCATTCCGTCGATATGGGGACGATTTCCCGCTCAACCACCGTGCAGGATTCCCGCGCGAGAGAACTGCCAGGTGCGCGTGATGGTCAGCACGTCGACCTCCTGGCGAATCTCCTCGGGCAGCGGGGCGAACGGGGAGGACAGGCGGACGATGCGGACCGCCGCCTCGTCGAGCACGTTGTAGCCCGACGACTGAAGCACGCGAATCCGGCTGACGCTGCCGTCCTCGAGGACATCGACACTGAGCACGAGAGAACCGGCCAGGTTCTGTCGCCGGGCCCGTTCGGGATAATTCAGGTTGCCGACGCGCTCCACCTTGGACACCCAGGAGCGCATGTAACCGGCGTAGAGGTGCTCGCGCGTATTGGCCGAAATGAACTTGCGCCTTGGGCGCTCGGGAAAATCCTCGGCGTCACTCAGGCGCTCGCGCGAGACGCGCGCCATCGACCGCGACTGCTCGACCAACTCGTTGGTCGATACCTCGACGCTGTCGTCGGCTTCGCTTTGTTCGGCCGTGGGCCGGGACTGGTCGGGCTCGTCGACCTGGATCGTTTCCACCAGCTGCCGCTCCTCCTGCTGCGCGGCATCGGCGGGCTCCTGCTCGACGGGCTGGTCGACCCGGGCCTCGCTGGTGGCCACCGGCTCGGCCGGACGGTCGATCTCCTCGGAAGTGCCGCCGCCGCGCTGGGTGGCCTGGGCCAGGAAATCGGCCTCCTCGGGGGCTTCCTCGGTCGCCCAGTCGACCAGGATCACGTCCAGGCTGCTGGGCACGTCGTCGGGCCGCTGGCCCAGGAATTCGAAGTGGACCAGCCCGATCACGGCGGCGTGAAGAGCCACGGCGACGGCAGCGGCGATCGCCAGCGAGTCGTTACCGCGTGAAACCGGCCGCACTGCACTCATGGATCGACGGCATCCAGAAGGTCACTGATGATATTGATGCCGAACTGGGCGTCCAGTTCCCGGACGCAGGTCGGTGAGGTCACGTTCACCTCGGTCAGGCGGTCGCCGATGATGTCGAGCCCGGCGAACTCGATGCCGTGTTCGAGCAGCGACGGCCCGACCACCTCGGCGATGGCGCGATCGGCCGCTCCCAGCGGCCGACCTTCGCCCCGTCCGCCGCGAGCGAGGTTGCCGCGGAAATCGTCCTGCCCGGGAATGCGCGCCAGGAGCTGCTCGACCGGCCGACCGTGGACGATGAGCACGCGCTTGTCTCCGTCGGCGATGGCCGGCAGGTACTCCTGCGCCATGGCCAGGCGCGCGCCGTTGTCGGTCAGGGTCTCGATGACGACGTTGAGATTGCGGTCGTTCCGTTCGAGCAGGAAGATGCTCTTCCCTCCCATGCCGTCGAGCGGCTTGAGCACGGCCTTGCCGGAACGTTGCACGAACTCGCGCAGCACGCTGGCACTGGCGCTGACCACCGTTTCGGGAATCAGGTCGGGAAACCGGGCGATCGCCAGTTTCTCGTTGAAATCTCGCAGCGCGCGCGGCCGGTTGACGACCCGTGCACCGGCCCGTTCGGCCTGCTCGAGCAGGTAGGTCGCCATCAGGTAATTCTGGTCCACGGGTGGATCGGCGCGCATCAGCACCAGGTCGTCCTCCCCGAGGGGGCGGTCGATCGATTCGCCCAGCTCGAACCAGTCGTCGGCATCGTCCTGCACGCGAATGGCGCGCATCCGCGCCCGCGCCTGCGCTCCGTCCAGGTAGAGATCCGTATCCCCCAGATACCAGAGCCGGTACCCCCGGCGCTGCCCCTCGAGCAGCATGGCGAAGGAGGTATCCTTGACGACCTTGATCGACGCGATGTCGTCCATGACCACGACGAGATTCTTGCGCATGCGGGCTCCGTTGGGTCAGACTGAACGGGAATGAGGGGGTCTACAGCGACTCGTAACTGGGAGAAAAATCTGTATTCCCATGGACTTCTGTGACACAATTCTACTGGATTGGCAAATTCGGCAGAGATAGACTAACCTAGACCGTCACGGTCAATCTAAATGCAACCGCAGCAGCATCAGGTAGACGATGAGCGCAGATCAGAACACGGACAGGGGGAACGACGGGGCGGCCGATCTGAGCGGGCTGAAGATCATGCTGATCGACGACAGCCGGACGATTCGTCGTTCGGCCGAGACGATGCTCAGCAAGGAGGGCTGCGAAGTGATCACGGCCAACGATGGTTTCGAGGCGCTCGCTCTGATTCACAAGCATGAGCCCGACCTGATCTTCGTCGATATCATGATGCCGCGGCTCGATGGCTACCAGACATGCGCCATCATCAAGAACAATGCGCGGTTCAAGAACGTACCGGTGGTCATGCTGACCAGCAAGGACGGTCTGTTCGACAAGGCGCGGGGACGCATCGTCGGCTCGGACCACTACCTGACCAAACCGTTTACCCGCGATGAGCTGCTCAGCGCCGTGAGACAGCAGCGAGATCGCACCCAGGCGGCCTGACCACGGCCGCTCGAGAGGATTCGAGAGGGACGATGCAAGGGGACCAGCAACTCGCCACAGTCAATGAAACGGGCCGAATGTCGCTGTTCGGCCGGCTGGTCGACTACGAGCGCCGAAGCCTCAGCCACGACGTCGGCGAAGCCGCCCGACAGCAGCAGATCAGCAACTGGGACGGCGTCGTCTTCCGGCTGGGTGATCATTACCTCACCTGCCGCATCGACGAGGTCGACGAAATCATCGCGTTTCCGCCGTATACCGCGATCCCCGGCGCCAAGGACTGGATGCTCGGCATCGCCAACGTGCGCGGCAACCTCGCGCCGGTTTCCGACCTGGGCTGGTTCCTGTTCGGCAGTCGCACCCCGGTGACCAACCGCACGCGCCTGATCCTGACCCGGCTTCAGGGTCGACTGGCGGGTCTGATGGTCGACGAGGTCTTCGGCCAGCGTCACTTTCATACGAACGACCTCAAGTCCGAACCGGACTGGGACGAAACACCCCTGGCCGGACTGGTCGCCCAGCAATTCGAAACCAGCGAACGCAAATGGGGGGTGCTGAAGATCGATGAGCTCCAGCGCAATCAGGACTTCATCAACGGCGCCCGCGAAGAATGAGGGATGGAGCCTGAAGTGCAAGAACAATCCGACAACCAATCCGCCGGCCGTCTTCTGGCGACCACGACGAGCCCGATTGAAGCAAGCGAACCCGGCAGCCACCGGCCCGGCCAGTCCAGCGGCTGCCCTGAGAGATCAAACAATGAGGTGAAGGCATGAGTAGCGTCGTGACCCAATCAACACAGCAGCGACTTTCCCCACTGCAGGCGCTGCTGTTTATCCTGCTGGTTGCCCTGCTGGGCCTGGTGGCCTACAACTTCTACCTGCTCAACCAGCGCAACGTTCAGGAAACCCAGTACCTGGGCCTGACGACCGAGATCCAGGTGCGCGCGCAGCAGCTCGCCAAGGCCGCCGGGGAGGCCGCCGTCGGCAACTTCGACGCCTTCGACGAGCTGGGGACGACGCGCAACATCATCGACGAGTCGATCGACACCCTGCGCAACGGCGATCCCGGAACCGGCCTGCCGCCTTCACCCGAGCGGGTCGATGCGCCGTTGTCGACCCTCGAAGAAATCTGGTCAGGCATCGACGCCAATGCCGCGCGCATTCTCGAACGCTCCGATCTCGTGGTCGAGCTGGCCGATGCCGCCGCTGCATTCTCGGGCAACATCCCTCGCCTCCAGGCGCAGTCCGACGAAGTCGTTCGCCGCATGATCGAAACCGGCGCGCCGACCGTGCAGATCTACGTGGCCAGCCGCCAGCTCGCGCTGGCCGACCGCATGCTCAGACGCGTCAACGACATTCTCGCTGGCGGTACCGGCGCGATCACCGCCGCCGACGCCTTCAGCCGCGACGCCGCGCTGTTCAACCGCGTGCTCGACGGCCTGATCAACGGCGACGAGGAACTCGGCCTGCAGGCGGTACGCAACAGCAGCGTGCTGGAAGCCCTGGCGGAAGTCCGGCCCACGTTCGAGGAAGTCCGCTTCGACGTCGACACCATCCTGACCGCCTCGACCGACCTGTTCGAGGTGCGTGACTCGGCCGACGAAATCTTCCTCGACGCCGAGGAACTGACCGAACAGGCGCGCGAACTGGCCGACGAATACGCCAACCTCGGCGAAGGGGTCATCTGGCCCTCGCTGCTGGCCGGCCTGGCCATCGCGGCCGCCGCACTGCTCATCCTGTTCCTGATCGGCGCGGGTGCCTACTTCCAGCAGCGCCGCGCGGCCAAGCAGACCGCCGAGGTCAACCAGCGGAACCAGGAAGCCATTCTCCGCCTGCTCGACGAAATGTCCTCGCTGGCCGATGGTGACCTGACCGTGCAGGCGACCGTGACCGAGGACGTCACCGGCGCCATCGCCGACTCGGTCAACTACGCCGTGGAGGCCCTGCGCGATCTCGTCTCGGGCGTCAACACGACCGCCCAGCAGGTGGCCGCCCAGGCCCAGGAGACGCGGGCCACGACCACGCAGCTGGCCGAGGCCAGCGAGCACCAGGCGCAGGAGATTCGCTCCGCGACCGAGACGATCAACGAAATGGCCCAGAGCTTCGACGACATGGCCAAGCGTTCCAGCGAATCGGCCGACGTCGCGCAGAACTCGGTCGAGATCGCCAACCGCGGCGCCGACATGGTGCGCCAGACCATCTCGGGCATGGACAACATTCGCGACCAGATCCAGGAAACCTCGAAGCGAATCAAGCGGCTGGGCGAGTCCTCCCAGGAAATCGGCGACATCGTCGAGCTGATCAACGGCATTTCCGAGCAGACCAACGTGCTCGCCCTCAACGCCGCCATTCAGGCCGCCTCCGCCGGCGGCGCGGGCCGAGGCTTCGCGGTCGTTGCCGACGAAGTGCAGCGCCTCGCCGAACGCGCTACCAACGCGACGCGTCGAATCGAGGCCCTGGTCCAGACGATTCAGGCCGATACCTCCGAAGCGGTCACTTCCATGGAGCAAACGACCTCGCAGGTGGTCTCCGGTGCCCGTCTCGCCGAGGACGCCGGTGAAGCCCTGGAGTCGATCGAAAACGTGTCGAACGACCTTGCCGGGCTGATTGCCAAGATTTCCAAGCAGGCCCAGGAAGAGTCGAAGAACGCCACGCGCATCGCGGGAATGATGAACTCGATTCGAGACATTTCGATCCAGACCACTGAAGGTACCGGGCAGACCGCGAAGTCGGTGGCCAACCTCGCCGAACTGGTCCGCGAACTGCGCGACTCGGTGGCCGACTTCAAGCTGCCCGAAGACGAGGAGTGATCGAGGCAGCCCGGCATATCCGAGCGATTGACATGCGTTGCAGCCGACTGAGCCATAAGCCGACATGAGCAACTCGAACAGCAGCCACCAGTCCTTGCAGTGGACCCGTCCGCTGATCGACGAGCTTTCCCAGGAGATCCTCCAGGCGATCGAGGCCTGGAGCGAGGGCGGCACCGACCGCGATCCGGCCGATCTCGACGGCGCCATCGATGCCAGCCGCAAGATCGCCGGCAGCCTGTCCGTGCTCGAGTTCGACAGCGGCGAGCTGATCGGCGAAGCCATGGCCGAAACGCTCGAAGTCATGCGCAAGGACGACTTCGGGCGCGAGGAAGAAGCGCTCAACGCCCTGATGGAAGCGACCGCGCTACTGCCCGACTACCTCGACTATCTCGAAAATACGCAGCGGGATGCACCGGCCGTGCTGCTGTCGACCATCAACAGCCTGCGCACGGTCGTCGGCGCCAAGCCGCTCGACGAATCCCAGTTCTTCCAGCCGCCGCTCGACGGTGTGTCGCTGCCCGAGGCGGACGAGTCCGTCTCGCCGGCGGAACTTCGCCGGAAGTACCAGCAGGCGCTGCGCGGCTTCCTCGTCGACAACGCCGATCGCGAGGCGCTCCAGGCGTTGACGCGTACCGGCCTGTCGCTTCGCGACTGCGCTTCCGTGCCGGATTCGGCTCGCCGGACCGGCTGGGCCGCTGCAAGCGTGTCGGCTTCGCTGCACGACGGCGAAATCGAGGGCGGCCCGGCCATCGCCCGGCTCTACGCGCGTCTCGACGCCCTGCTCAAGTCACTGGCCGACGGCGACACGTCCGTCGACGAAGCGGCGGATACCCTTTGCCGCAGCTTCCTGTTCCACATCGCCATTTCGCAACCCGGCAACGACGTCGCCCGCGCGGCCTACGAGGCCTTCGACCTGGCGTCGAATGCGCCGGAGACGACCGGCCAGGCGCGGGTCTTCCTCGCCGGGCGCAACCGTGCGCTGTTCGCTGCGGTCACGCAGGCCGCCCGCGAGGATCTGGCGCAGATCAAGGACACCCTCGGCACGCAACTCGAACGCAGCGCGGCCGATCCCGATGTGATCGACAAGCAGACCGAACTGCTCGGTTCGGTCGGCGAAAGCCTGGCCATGCTGGGCCTGGACAATCTCGCCCGCCGTATTCACTCGCAGGCCGAGAAGCTGTCGGACCTGGGTTCCGACCCGGACGATCCCGCCCTGCTCGCGGTAGCGCGCGAACTGCTGGTGGTCGAATCCCAGCTCGAAGAGAACTTCAGCGTCATCGAAGCCGAATCGGCCGAGTCGGGCGAAGACGACGATGCCGGTATGCTCCTGCCGCCTTCGGAGTGGCGACGCGTGCTCAAGCAGGTCTTCCACGAGGCGGGTGAAGACCTGTCTCATGCCAAGAGCCTGCTCGACGCCCTCAACCGGGGCAAGGCCGAAGACGACGCCGCCGCGGAAGCGCGCGACCGGATCGACCGGATTGCCCACGTGCTCTACATGGCCGGTCTCGACGACGGCGCCGACATGATGTCGGCCGCGGCCCGGCTTGTCGCCGCGCAGTTCATCGAACGCGACGCGGTCGATCCCGACGAAATGGAAACCCTGGCCGAGGCCCTGACCGTCTCGGAGTTCTATTTCGACGCCATGACCCGCCTCGACGAGAAGGGTCGAAACTACTTCGCCAACACGCGGCAGCGCCTCGAAGCCCTCGGCTACTGGCCCGGCGTGGAAGAGCAGCCCGCCGCCGAGTCTGAAGAAGCCGCGACCGGGGCGGAAGAAACCGCCGAGGACACCGGCGAAGCGCCGGAAGCCGTCGACACGGAAGAAGCGCCCGCCGGGGAGCCGACCGAAGAACCCGAATTCGAAACCTCGACCGAATCGGAGGCGGATTTCGACAGCGACCTGGACTTCGACTTCGACCTGGCCGAAAGCGAACCCGCTTCCGCCGACGAGACCGAACCGTCCAGCGAGGCGCCCCGGGAAGAAGAGACCGCCGGGCAGGCGCCGGAATCGGCACCCGAGCCCGAATCCGCGGGCGCCGGCATGGACGACTTCGACATCGTCGAGATCTTCCTCGAGGAATTCGACCAGGAGCTCGAGAGCCTGAAGTCGATTCTGCCCGACTGGCGCGAGGAACCGGACAACAACGACGCGCTAACCACGATCCGCCGCGCCTTCCATTCGCTCAAGGGCTCCGGACGCATGGCGGGGGCCGAGGAAATCGGCGAGTTCTCCTGGCAGATCGAGAACCTGATGAATCGCGTGCTCGAGGGTCAGCTGGAATCCGACGAGGCCGTCGTCGACCTGGTCGAATCCGCCGTGAACATGCTGCCGAGCATGCGTGCGCGCCTGAGCGGCGAAGGCACGATCGAGCACGACGAGGCGGCCTGCAGCGAGCTGGCCGCCCGCGCCGAGCGCATCGCCGCCAGCGAGGAATCGGCCGCCGACGCGGCAGAGCCCCGACCGGCGGAACTCGAGGGCCTCGACGCGACGCTCATCGAACTCATGGTCAAGGAACTCTCCGAGAACCTCGACAGCCTCGACGAATGGGTCGAACAGTCGCGCACGGCCGACATGCCGCCGGCCGTCGACGACCCCCTGGTGCGTGCCGTGCACACGATGAAGGGCACCATGCGACTGGCGCCGATCGGCAACGAGAACGACACGGCCCAGGTCTTCGAGCAGTATCTCGAAGAACTGTCGCATGCCGGCGAAGCGCCCGACGAAGCCGGCCTCGAAGCCATCATCCGCTGCCAGAAACTCTTCCACCGGCGACTGGACCGCCTGCAGGGCGGCGAAGTCGAGGACAGCGAATTCGAGACCGGCGACCTGTCGACCGAGTTGCGCCGCCTGCACGGCCTCGCCTACCGGGATCGGACGCAAATCGAGCCGCCCGCTCCGGCGGAAACGCCGGCCGAGGAGACGGCCGAAGCGGAAGACGAAGCCCTGTTCAGCTCGGACGCCGAATCCTACTCGCTAAGCGACGAGGACGACGTTTTCGGCCTCGAGGAAGCAGCCGAAGAAGCCGCCGAGGAAGCGGCCGAAGAGACAGGAGCCGAGCTTGCCGAGGAAGGCAGCGAGGGCGTCCTCGAAGAGCCCGCCGAGGAGGCCGAGGTCTCGGAAGCGGAGGAAGCCGCCGACGAGGCCGAAGTCGAGGAGGAGGACGCGACCGCCGAGGCGGAAGCCGCAGCCGGGGAAATGGCCGAGGCGGAGCCCGAGCCGCAAGAACCAGAGGCGTCGGAAGAGCCGGAAGAAGCGGCGGAGCCCGAAGCCGAAGCCGAAGCCGAAGCCGAAGCCGAAGCCGAAGCCGAAGCCGAAGCCGAACCGGAACCGGAACCGGAACCGGAACCGGAACCGGAACCGGAACCGGAGCCGGAGCCGGAGCCGGAGCCGGAACCCGAGCCGGAACCCGAGCCCGAACCCGAACCCGAGCCCGAACCGGAAAAGCTCTACGAAGATCTCAACGAGGACCTGCTCGAAGCCTTCCTGGAAGAAGCCCAGGAAGTGCTCGAGCACGCCGACGAATCGCTGCAGCAATGGCGGGAGGCGCCCGAGGACAAGGGCCTGGTCACCGGCCTTCAGCGCGACCTGCACACGATCAAGGGCAGCTCACGCATGGTGGGCCTCGATGCCATCGGATCGGTGGCGCACGTCATGGAAGAGCTGCTCGAAGGCATTGCCGCCGGCCTGCACCGGCCGACGACCGAGCGCATCGACGCGCTCGAAGCGGGCTGCGATCACCTGCACGCCATGGTCGAGGCCGTCGAGCAGCGCGCGCCGATGCCCGAACGCCCGTCGGGGGGTCTGTTCCCCGAGCAGGTCCAGGAAATCGAGGAAACGGCCGAAATCCTGCCCGAGGAAGCCGAGGAGGCCGCCGAGACCGCCGAGCGCGCCGAGCAGACGCAGGTCGCGCGCACGGAAACCCTGCGCGTACCCTCCGACCTGGTCGACGATCTCGTCAACTTCGCCGGCGAAATCAGCATATTCCGCTCGCGGCTCGAAGAGCAGGTCAACGTCTTCCGGAGCAACGTCGCGGAAGTCGACGAGACGGTCATTCGTCTCCGCGACCAGCTGCGCAAGCTCGAAATCGAGACCGAGGCGCAGATCCTGGCCCGTTATGAACGCGAACACGGGCCCGCCGACGAGACCTTCGACCCGCTCGAACTCGACCGCTATTCGACGATCCAGCAGCTCTCGCGCGCGCTCGGCGAGTCGGTCAATGACCTGACCAGCCTGACCAGCATCCTCGACGACGCCACGCGTCAGTCCGAGACCCTTCTGATGCAGCAATCGAGGGTCAACACGGAACTCCAGGAAGGCCTGATGCAGGCCCGCATGGTCGGCTTCAACACCCTCCTGCCCCGCTTCCGGCGCGTGGTACGCAACGCCGCGCGGGAACTCGGCAAGCAGGCGCACCTCGCCGTCGACATCGAGGGCGAGGGCCAGCTCGATCGGTCCGTGCTCGATCGCATTACCGCACCGCTGGAACACCTGCTGCGCAACTCGGTTTCGCATGGCATCGAATCACCGGAAAAGCGACGCTCGGCGGGCAAGCCGGAAACCGGCTCGATCCATATCGACGTCGGGCGCGAAGCGACCGAGCTGGTCGTGCGCGTCTACGACGACGGCGCAGGGCTGGATCGCGAGGCGATCCGCAAGCGCGGCGTCGACCAGAAGCTGCTCAGCGACCCCGAGAACGCCGGCGACGGCGAGCTCTACCAGCTCATCTTCAGGCCCGGCTTCAGTACGGCGAGTGAAGTGAGCGAGCTGGCCGGTCGCGGCATCGGCATGGATGTGGTGGCCAGCGAGGTGCGCCAGATCGGCGGCAGCGTGGCCGCCCACAGCGAACCCGGCAAGGGCGCCCGCTTCACCATTCGCATCCCCCTGTCGCTGACCGTGATGCAGGCCATCATGGTCCGCGTCGCAGACCGCCAGTTCGCCATTCCGCTGCAGGCCGTTCGCGGGGTCACCCGCATGCTGGCCTCCGAGTGGGAACACCAGATCAATTCCGGCGAGCCGCACCAGGAATACGCCGGCGAGGACTATCCGCTGATCGAGCTCGAAACCCAGCTCGGGTTCGATGTCGAGGAATTGCCCGAAGGCACGCTGTCGCTGCTGATGATCGAGGCCGGCGAACACCGGGCCGCGCTCCGCGTCAGCGAGCTGCAGGGGCATCGGGAAATCGTCATCAAGCCGGTCGGCCCCCAGATCAACTCGATCACCGGCATTCTCGGCGGCACTATCACGGGCGACGGCCAGGTCGTGCCGATCCTCGACATGGGCCCGCTGATCCGCCGTGCGTTCGAGCGCGACCTGCTGCCCGGCCACGAGACCGAGCGCGAGCGCTTCGAACGGGCCGAGGAAGTCAAGCGCACGCCGCTGGTCATGGTGGTGGACGACTCGATCACGATGCGCCGCGTGACGGCCCGCGTGCTCGAGTACCGCGGCCTCGAGGTCGTGACCGCCCGCGACGGCCTGGATGCCGTCGAGGCGATGTTCGACCGTGTTCCGGACCTGATCCTGCTCGACATCGAGATGCCGCGCATGGACGGCTATGAACTGGCCACGCACGTCCGCAACGACCCGCGCCTGAAGCACGTGCCGATGGTGATGATCACCTCGCGGAGCGGTGAGAAGCACCGCCAGCACGCCAAGCAGCTCGGCGTCAACGGCTACCTGACCAAGCCCTACCAGGAGGCGGACCTGGTCGAGGAAGTCTTCGATCAGCTCCGCATGCCGGTGCCGCAAGGATAGGAAACAGCATGTCCGAAACCGAAGTTCGCAGCGTGATGGTGCCGCTGACCGGGATCGAGATCCTCGTCCCGAACGCCACGGTGGCCGAGGTGGTCGGCTACACCGATCCCGAGCCCATTCCCGACGCCGTCGACTGGGTTCTCGGTACCATCCTCTGGCATGGCTGGCAGGTGCCGGTCATCAGCTACTCGCGCCTGATCGAGGAAGCCAGCGAGGAGGACATGCGCGGCGCGCGCATGTGCATCCTCAAGACCCTGATCGACACCGAGCGAATGCCGTACATGGCGATCTTGTCGCAGGGCCACCCCAAGCTCACCACGATTACCGAAGTGAACCTCGAGGAAATCCCGGCCGACTCCAACCCCATCGCCGTGGCCGGCCGCGTCGAAGTCGACGGCCGCGAGGCGATCATCCCCGACCTCGACCGCCTCGGCCACCTCGTCGCCCATGCGGCGTTCGGGGCGCTGCCTCTGACGAGCTAGGGCCCCACAGCCGAGCTAGCGCGGTGCTCGAAACTCGAAATCCGAAACCAACGACTTCACACCGTCGCGTTTCGGATTTGGGTTTTCGAGTTTATTTCGGATTTGGTGCTTCGGATTTCGGATTTATCGCTCGTCACCTTCAGGTCTTCAGCAATTTCTCGAGGTAGTGAATATTGGTGCCGCCCTCGCGGAAGCCGGAGTCGCGCATGAGGCGCTGGTGCAGCGGAATGTTGGTGACCACACCCTTGAGCACGATCTCGTCAAGCGCCACGCGCATGCGCTCGATCGCGGCCCGTCGGGTCTCGCCGTGGGCGACCAGCTTGCCGATCATCGAGTCGTAGTTCGGCGGCACGCTGTAGCCGTCGTAGATGTGCGAATCGACCCGTATCCCCGGGCCACCCGGGGCGTGAAACGCCGAGATCCGGCCGGGCTGGGGAATGAACTTCTCGGGATCCTCGGCATTGATCCGGCATTCGATCGCGTGACCCTGGATTCGCACGTCCTCCTGGGCGAAAGGCAGGCGCTCGCCGGCAGCCGCCAGGATCTGCGCGCGGATCAGGTCCAGTCCGGTCACGCACTCGGTAACCGGATGCTCGACCTGGATGCGGGTGTTCATTTCGATGAAGTAGAACTCGCCGTCCTCGTAGAGAAACTCGAAGGTCCCGGCGCCGAGATAGCCGATGCGCTTGCAGGCGTCGGTGCAGATCTTGCCGATGTGCTGGCGTTCGTCGTCGGTAATGCCCGGCGCCGGTGCTTCCTCGATGACCTTCTGGTGGCGACGCTGCATCGAGCAGTCGCGCTCGCCGAGATGCACGGCGTTGCCGTGACTGTCGGCGAGTACCTGGATTTCGACGTGCCGCGGATTGGTCAGGAACTTCTCCATGTAGACGGTCGAGTCCCCGAACCCGCTCTTGGCTTCCTGCCGCGTCAAGTTGATCGACTTGATCAGGTCGTCCGGATCCTCGACCACCCGCATGCCGCGCCCGCCGCCGCCGGCGGCGGCCTTGATCAGCACCGGGTAGCCGATTTCATCGGCCAGCCTCAGCGAACGCCGCTCGTCCTCGTCGAGCGGTCCGTTGGAGCCGGGAACGCAGGGCACGCCGGCCTGGCGCATCGCGTTGATGGCCGAGACCTTGTCGCCCATCAAGCGGATGGTCTCGGCCCGCGGACCGATGAACGTGAACCCGGACTCCTCGATGCGTTCGGCGAAGTCGGCGTTCTCGGCCAGAAAGCCGTATCCGGGATGGACGGCCTCGGCGTCGGTGACTTCCATGGCGGCGACGATGGCCGGCACGTTGAGATAACTCTGGTTGGCCGGCGCCGGTCCGATGCAGACCGACTCGTCGGCCATGCCGACGTGCTTGAGGTTGCGGTCCACGGTCGAGTGCACGGCCACCGTGCGGATGCCCATGGCATGGCAGGCGCGCAGGATGCGCAGCGCGATTTCGCCGCGATTGGCGATAAGAACCTTCTTGAACGGGGGCATGGCGTGCTCAGGCCTTCTTGATCACGAACAGCGGCTGGTCGAATTCCACCGGCTGGCCGTCCTCGACCAGGATGGCAACCACCTTGCCGGAGAATTCGGCCTCGATCTGGTTGAACATCTTCATCGCCTCGACCAGGCAGAGCGTGTCGCCGCTCGATACCGAATCGCCCACGCGCACGAAGGGCCCGGATTCGGGATTCGGAGACGAATAGAAGGTACCGACCATGGGCGAACGCACAACCTCGCCTTCCGGCAACTGCTCTTCCCCGGATTCGCTCGACGCCGCGTCGGCCGAATCGCCCTGCGAGGGCGCGGCGGATGCCTGGGGCTGCTGTGGGGCCGGCGCCTGGGCCGGGGGCAGTGCATACTGCGCGGGCTGACCGCCCTGCTGGGCATGGTGCCGGATCAGCCGCACCGACTCCTCGCCCTCGTGAATTTCGATCTCGGCCAGCTCGGACTCCTCGAGCAGCTCGATCAATTTCTTGATTTTTCTAAGGTCCATGATCTATCCCGAAGCATTGGTTCTGTTGATGACAGCCTGCAACGCCAGCAAGTACGAGTCCTCGCCCAGACCGGCGACGACGCCCTCGGCCAGGTCGCTGAAATAGGAACGGTGCCGGAACGGTTCGCGGCGATGCGGGTTGCTCAAGTGGATTTCGACGAACGGCAGTTCGACCGCCGCCAGCGCGTCGCGCACCGCGACGGAGGTATGGGTGAAGGCAGCCGGATTGATCAGGATCCAGTCCGTGCCGTCCTCGGCCGCGGCTTGGATCCGCTCGACGAGCTCGTGCTCGGCGTTGGACTGGAAGCACTCGAGATCCACGCCGTTGCGCGCCGCCATGCGGGCCAGCCGCGCGTTGATGTCGGACAGGCTTGCCGAGCCGTAAATGCCCGGCTCTCGCTGCCCGAGCAAGTTCAGATTCGGCCCGTGGATGACGAGAACGGCAACCATTCCGGCTCCTGCCCAGAAAGAACCGCGAGTGTGCCGCATGTCAGTGAATATGTCCACACGTTCGGTGGAGATCGGCGAAGATACGGTTCCGAATGGTGCCGGGTTGGCTGGTTGGCTGGTTGGCTGGTTGGCTGGTTGGCTGGTTGGCTGGTTGGCTGGTTGGC
>JAAAPE010000051.1 GCA_009908385.1 Gammaproteobacteria bacterium | reverse complement strand
CACCGGCAGCCGTCACGCCGCCGAAGTACTCGACGACTTCCGCCGCATGCTGCCCAAGTTCTGGCTGGTCAAGCCCAAGGCGGCCGATCTCGACGACCTGATCGCGTCGCTGCGTAACGCGGCCTAAGCCAAATCAAAAACCCTATTTCCACAGATGAACACAGATAAACACCGATGGGAAAACAAGAGGCTCGAATCGGCCTTGGCTGATCAGCCGACCAATCAGTTCTTCGGTCAGACCATCCAGGCGAACCGTTTTATCTGTGTTCATCTGTGTTCATCTGTGGACACTTGAGAATTTATGGATAAACCAAGCAACCTGCATTTTCTCGAAAGCCCGCGCACCGACCCCGAGGAGGTGCCGATCCCCATTCGCGTGCGTGAATGGCGCGAGATCTACGGACAGTACGAGGAAGAAGGCGCCGCCGATCAGTCGGCGCGCTGCATCAACTGCGGCATTCCCTATTGCGAGTGGAAGTGCCCGGTTCACAATTACATTCCCGACTGGCTCCGCCTGGTGCGCCAGGGCCGCCTGTTCGAGGCCGCCGACCTGTGCCACCAGACCAACGCCCTGCCCGAGATGTGCGGGCGGATCTGCCCGCAGGACCGGCTGTGCGAAGGCGCCTGCACGCTCAACGACGGCCTCGGCGCGGTCACCATCGGATCGGTCGAGAAGTACATCACCGACGAAGCCATCAAGCAGGGCTGGCGACCGGACCTCTCCGACGTACAGCCCAGCGGCAAGCGCGTGGCCATCATCGGCGCGGGCCCGGCCGGCCTGGGCTGCGCCGATCGCCTGGCCCGGCACGGCGTCGAGGCGCACGTCTACGACAAGTACCCGCGCATCGGCGGCCTGCTCACCTACGGCATTCCGCCCTTCAAGCTCGAAAAGGAAGTGGTCGAGAAACGGCGCGAGATCATGGAAGGCATGGGCATCCGCTTCCACCTGGGCGTGGAAGTCGGCAAGGACGTGCAGCTCGACGACCTGCTCGCCGATTACGACGCGGTCTTCCTGGGCATGGGCACCTACAAGTACGTCGACGGCCGCCTGGACAACCAGGACCTGCCCGGCGTGATCGCCTCGCTGCCCTACCTGATCGGCAATATCGGCAACGTGCTCGAAGAGCCGATGGCCGGCTTCGACTACGTCAACCTGAAGGGCCAGCGCGTGGTCGTGCTCGGCGGCGGCGACACCGCCATGGACTGCGTGCGCACCGCCATCCGGCAGGGAGCGAGCGAAGTCACCTGTGCCTACCGCCGTGACGAGGAAAACATGCCCGGCAGCCGCCGGGAAGTGAAGAACGCCAAGGACGAGGGCGTGAACTTCCTGTTCAACCGCCAGCCCGTGGCCATCGTCGGCGACGACAAGGTCACCGGCGTCAAGCTGGTCGAGACGCAGCTCGGCGATCCCGACGAAGCCGGCCGCCGCCGGCCCGAGCCGGTACCCGGCAGCGAACAGGTGCTGGAAGCCGACACCGTCATCATCGCCTTCGGCTTCCGCCCCAACCCGCCGGAGTGGTTGACGGCCGCGGGCGTGGACACGCACGAGGACGGCCGCCTGGTCGTCGCCGGCAACGGCCGCGGTGAATACCAGACCTCGCACGACCGGATCTACGCCGGCGGCGACATGGTCCGCGGCGCCGACCTGGTCGTCACCGCGGTCTACGAGGGCCGCGAAGCTGCGCACTGCATCCTCGCCGATCTCGGCGTCGAGGCCCCCACGGCGCAGCACGAAACGGCAGCCGCGGCCGGTTAAGGGCGCCAGGAAACCTGCGAACGGCTTGCGACGTTTCGGCCTGCCGGCGCGTCCAGTAGCTACACTCATGCCGTTCGAGAGGGAACCGACCATGTTGCGACTCATTCCGGCCGTGCTGGCGGCCGCCCTGTCCTTCCAGTCCGCCCGGGCCGCCGAACTGCCCGAAACACCGGCCGGCGAGCGCCTCGGCGAATTGATCGAGCTCATCGACCAGGCCACCCCCCGGGGCGTGGCGGACTACATCGACGAGCACTACACCGAAGACTACGCCGCGCACCTTCCGCTGGCCGCACGAATCGACAGTTTCATGGACTGGAAGGCCCGTGGCGGCATGGCGCTGGTGGAGATCCGGCGCTCCGAAGCGCACGAGATCGAGACGATCACGCGACAGCCGCTGTCGGACGAACGCTGGCTGTTCTCGGTCAGCGTCGAAGCCGAAGCGCCGCACCGCATCGAGGCGATTCGCCTGGGCCGCGCGCCCCTGCCCGCCCTCGAGGCGCCCGAAGACGACGAAGCGACGGCGCGGGCATTCATCGACTACGTCGCCGGGCTGGCCGGGCATGGCCTGTTCTCGGGCGCCGTGCTGATCGGCCGCGGGGGGAAGGTGCTCGGCAGGGGCGCCTGGGGACTGGCCAACCGCGATTTCGATGCCCCGAACACGCCCGACACGCGTTTCAACCTGGGCTCGATGAACAAGACCTGGACGGCCGTGGCCATCGGTCAGCTGGTCGAGGCCGGCAAGCTCGCCTTCGACGACCCGGTCTCGAAATTCATCGACTACCCCGACGCCGAATCCGCGCGCAGGATCCGGATCGAACACCTGCTGACCCACACCTCGGGCCTGGGCAGCTATTTCACCGAAGAATTCGACGCGACCGCGCGCAAGAACCTGCGCAGCATCGACGACTTCCTCGCCCTGTCCCGCGACCAGGCGCTGGCGTTCGAACCCGGCGAGGACTGGCGCTACTCCAACACCGGCATGATGCTGG
>JAAAPE010000003.1 GCA_009908385.1 Gammaproteobacteria bacterium | reverse complement strand
GGCGGCCTTGGTGGGCGCGGCAATCGAGATTTCGTCCAGGCCGTCATGGCTGTGGACGACGATCACGTGGCGGCTGCCCAGGGCGTGCATGACTTCGGCCAGCGGCAGGACCAGCTCGGGGGCGTAGACGCCCAGCACCTGGTTGGGCGCGGCGGCCGGGTTGGTCAGGGGGCCGAGCAGGTTGAACAGGGTTCTCAAGCCCAGCGCCTTGCGCGGGCCGATGGCGTGCTTCATGGCCGTGTGGTGCTGCGGCGCGAACAAAAAACCCACGCCCAGCTCGTCGATGAGGACGGCGACCTGTTCGGGTGTCAAGTCGAGCCGGCAGCCGGCGGCTTCCAGCACGTCGGCCGCGCCGGACTTGCTCGATACCGATCTATTGCCGTGCTTGGCCACGCGTACGCCGGCAGCGGCCGCGGCGAAGGCCGATGCGGTGGAGACGTTGAACAGCGAGGCACCATCGCCGCCGGTGCCGACGATGTCGGTCAGGCCCTCGCGGTCGATGTCGACGCGCTGGGCGACGGCGCGCATGACTTCGGCGGCCGCGGCAATTTCGGTGGGCGTCTCGCCCTTGACGCGCAGCGCCATCAGGAAGCCGCCGATCTGGGCCGGGTCGGCTTCGCCGCCCATGATTTCGTGCATGGCCGCGCGCATGACATCGCCGTCCACGTCGTGGCCTTCGGCCAGTTCGTTGAGTGCCTGTTTGATGGCGGTCATCGGTAGATCGTCATTTGTTTTGGTCCAGGAAATTCTTGAGCAGGTCGTGGCCGTGCTTCGTCAGGATGGATTCGGGGTGGAACTGCACGCCTTCGACGGGCAGCTCCTTGTGCCGGAAGCCCATGATCTCGTCGCGCTGGCCTTCTCTTTCGGTCCAGGCGGTTTCTTCCAGGCAGTCCGGCAGGGACTCGCGCGCGACGATCAGGGAGTGGTAGCGGGTGGCCTCGAAGGGGTTGTCCAGGCCGGCGAACACGCCCTTGCCGGTGTGGTGCATGTCCGAGACCTTGCCGTGCATGACCTCTCTTGCGCGCACCACCTCGCCGCCGAAGGCCTGGCCGATGGCCTGGTGGCCCAGGCAGACCCCGAGGATGGGGTAGACGCCGGCCAGTTCCTTGACCACGTCCAGGCACACGCCGGCCTCGTTGGGCGTGCACGGCCCGGGCGAGAGCACGATGCGGTCGGGGTTCATCTCGCGGATGCCGGCGATGTCGATGGCGTCGTTGCGCACGGTGTGCACGTCCGCCCCCAGCTCGCCCAGGTACTGCACGAGGTTGTAGGTGAACGAGTCGTAGTTGTCGATCATCAGCACCTTCATCGGTGCAGCCCTCCGCCGGCTTCGGCCACGGCGCGGATCAGCGCGCGGCCCTTGTTGAGCGTTTCTTCCCATTCGGCCTGCGGGTCGGAGTCGGCCACGATGCCGGCGCCGGCCTGCAGGTGCAGGGTGTGGTCCTTGACGATGGCCGTGCGGATGGCGATGGCTAGGTCCGCGTTGCCGTGCCAGTCCAGGTGGCCGACCGCGCCGGCGTAGACGCCGCGGCGGACGGGTTCGAGTTCGTTGAGGATTTCCATGGCGCGCACTTTCGGGGCGCCCGAGAGCGTGCCGGCCGGGAAGGTGGCGCGCAGGACATCGATCGCGCTCATGTCCTCGGCAAGCTGGCCGTGGACTTCCGAGACCAGGTGCATGACGTGCGAGTAGCGCTCGATCACCATGCGGTCGGTCAGCTCGACCGTGCCGGTGGCGGCGATGCGGCCGATGTCGTTTCGGCCGAGATCAATGAGCATCAGGTGCTCGGCCAGTTCCTTGGGATCGGCCTTGAGTTCTTCCTCGAGCTTTCGGTCTTCTTCGGGGGTCTTGCCGCGCGGGCGGGTGCCGGCGATGGGCCGCACCATGGCCTCGCGGTCGGACACGCGCACCAGCACTTCCGGCGAGGAACCAACGACCTGGAAGTCGCCAAAATCGAAGAAGTACATGTAGGGCGAGGGGTTCAGGCTCCGGAGCGCGCGGTAGACGTCGAGCGGCCGGGCGGCCAGGTCCACGCTCATGCGCTGGGAGAGCACCACCTGCATGGTGTCGCCGTCGAGGATGTATTCCTTGATCCTGGCGACGGCGTCCTTGAAGTCGGCCTCGGAGAAGCCGAAGCGGAAGTCGTCCTCGCCGGCGGCGGTTTCGGGCGCCGGCGGGTAGCCGGGCGAGCCGCATCTGAGGCGATGGGTGAGTTGGTCGAGGCGGCGGCAGGCGTTGTCGAAGGCGCGCGGTTCTTCCGGGTCGGCGTTGACGATCAGGTTGAGCCGGCCGGCCAGGTTGTCGAACACGGCCAGTTCCTCGGCCTCGAGCAGCAGGATCTCGGGCACGCCCAGTTCGTCGGGCTTGGCGGAGAAGCCCAGCTTGGGTTCCAGGTGGGCGACGGTCTCGTAGCCGAAGTAGCCCACCAGGCCGCCGGAAAAGCCGGGCAGCTCGTCCAGCTCCGGGGCCTTGCGGCTTTGCACCAGGGCGTCGATCTCGGTGAGCGGGTCGACGTCTTCGCGGGTACCGATGACGCGGCCGTATTCGAGGGCTTCGAGCGTGCGCCCGGTCGCGCGCCAGGCGCGGCGGCACGGCAGGCCGATGATGGAATACCGGCCCCAGTTCTCGCCGCCTTCGACCGATTCAAGCAGGAAGGCGTTGGGGCCGTCGGCCAGCTTCAGGTAGACCGACAGGGGCGTGTCCAGGTCGGCGGCGATCGAGCGCCAGACCGGGATGCGGTTGTAGCCCTG
>JAAAPE010000114.1 GCA_009908385.1 Gammaproteobacteria bacterium | reverse complement strand
CGGGACTTCGAGCAGCTGCATGGCGGGGACCGTGAGCCGTCGGACCTGGTGCTGCGAATTCCGCAGCTCCGGCAGGCGCAGGCCGCCGTTCTGGCGGCCGAAGCGGCCGTCGCGCGCGCCGAACGCAACCTCGAGCGCACCCGGATTTCGTTGCCCTACGACGGCATGGTGCGATCCCGCGCGGTCGACCTCGGCCAGTATGTATCGCCGGGGACGACCCTGGGCGTGGCGTTCGCCGTCGATGTGGCCGAGGTTCGCCTGTCGCTGTCCGATCGTGAGCTGGCTTTCGTCAACCTGCCCCGGCCGGGCCGCTCGGACCAGCCGAGCCCGGAAGTGCGCTTCTTCGCCGATGTCGGCGGCGAGCGCGGCAGCTGGAACGGCGAGATCGTGCGCACCGAGGGCGTGGTCGAACAGAGCACACGACTGACCTACGCAGTGGCCCGCATCGAGGACCCCTATGGCCTGCTGGGCGCCGAACGCAGCGTGCCGTTGCCCATGGGCACCTACGTGCAGGCCGAAATCGACGGCCGCTCGGCAGCCGGGCTCATGGAACTGCCGCGCGAGACCCTGCGCGACGGTCAGCGGGTCTTCCTGGCCGACAGCGACGATCGGCTCGAGATCCGCGACGTCGACGTCGTACGCACGACCGCCGAGCGGGTCTACCTGGCCGATTCCATCGAACCGGGCGATCGCGTGATCACCACGGCCATCGCCGCACCGATCCCCGGCACGCGGCTCAACGTCCGCCGTTCGGGAACTTCCGGTGACCCGGAGCTGCGGATCCTGCCGGCCGATGAGGAGCAGGGAGTCGCCGCCCAGTCGGAGACCGCGCCATGAGCAAGGAACGCAACTGGTACGGGAACATCATTGCCTGGTTCGCGCACAACTCGGTCGCGGCCAATCTCCTGATGCTCTGCCTGCTGCTGGGCGGGGTGGTGACGGCCTTCACCATCACCAAGGAAGTCCAGCCCAAGATCGAGACCAATTACGTCACGGTCAGCGTTCCCTACCGAGGCGCCACGCCGCGCGACGTCGAGCAGGGTGTGCTGATCAGGATCGAGGAGGCGATCGAGGATCTGGAAGGAATCCGCGAGGTCGTCTCCACCGGACGCGAGGGCTCGGGCAGCGTCCAGATCGAGGTCGCCCCCGAGTACGACGTGCTCGAGGTTCTCGACGAGATCAAGGGACGCGTGGAGGCCATTTCCACCTTTCCGGCCGAAACCGAGCGCCCGATTTACCGGCGCAACACGTTCAGCCAGGAGGTCATCTGGGTCTCGGTGTTCGGCGAGGTCGACGAGCGCACCCTCAAGGAATCCGCGCGCGATATCCGCGACGAGATCACCGCCCTGCCCTCGGTCACGCGGGCCGAACTCGTGGGCGTACGGCCCTACGAGATCAGCATCGAGGTCCGGGAGGAAACCTTGCGCGCCTACAATCTGACCCTGGGCGAGGTCGCCAGGGCGATCCGCGCTTCGTCACTCGACCTGCCGGGCGGGCGCATCGAAACGGCCGGTGGCGACGTCCTCGTCCGGACCGTCGGCCAGGCCTACGTGGGGCGCGACTTCGAAGACATCGTCATCCGCTCGAATCCCGATGGCTCGCGGGTGCTGGTGCGCGACGTCGCCGCGATCAACGACGGGTTCGTGGAGGGCGACCGATACGCCAAGCACAATGGCCGGCCGGCGACCGCGATCCGCGTACAGAGCGTGGGGGAGCAGAACGCGCTGGCCGTCTCCGAGGAAGTGAGGAACTACATCGAGCGCAAGAAGGCCGAGCTGCCTGACCAGATCAGCGTCGACTGGTGGGCCGATATTTCCTATTACCTGGAAGGCCGCCTTCAGATGATGGGCAAAAACCTCGTCGCCGGGGCGCTTCTGGTCTTCCTGATCCTCGCGCTTTTCCTTCGCCTGAAGTTGGCCTTCTGGGTCATGGTCGGACTGCTGATCGCCTTCCTCGGCACGCTCTGGCTGCTGCCGGCGGTCGGCGTGACGATCAACATGATCAGTCTTTTCGGCTTCCTTGTCGTGCTCGGCATCGTGGTCGACGACGCCATCGTGATGGGGGAGTCGGCCTACACAGAGATCCGCAACCACGGGCACTCGGTGGAAAACGTGGTCAACGGCGTCTACAAGGTGGCCATTCCGGCAACGTTCGGCGTGCTCACCACTATCGCGGCATTCACACCGACACTGATGGTTTCGGGCATTTCGGGGCAGTTCTTCGCACCGATCGGATGGGTGGTCGTGCTGTGCCTGTTCATGTCCCTGATCGAATCCAAGTTGATCCTGCCGGCCCATCTGGCACACATGCGCGTCAAGAAGCACGAGCCGGACACGACCAACCGCTTCATCCGCTTCCAGCGCGGCTTTTCCGACACGCTTTACCGCTTCGTGGATCGCATCTACGTGCCATCCCTGGGCGCCATCCTGAGAAGACGCTATCTTGCTCTGGCGACCTTCATCGCGGTCCTCATCCTGTCGGCCGGCCTGATCTTCAGCGGCATGATGCGCATTGTCTTCTTTCCGGACTTCGCCGGCGACTTCATGCGCGTCAACCTTGAGATGAACGAAGGCACGCCCGCCTACGTCACGCATCGCAACATGGATCGTCTGGCCGAAACCCTGCGCGAAGTCGACCAGGAGATGCAGCAAGAGCTCGGTCTGCAGCAACCGCTGATCCGCACCACGTTCTCCTGGTCGGGTTCCGATACCACGGGCGGCATGCTGGTCGAACTCGCGCGAGACGACGACCGGCCGGTGACGATCAACGACATCGAGCGCCGCTGGCGAGACGCCATCGGCCAGATTCCCGGCGCGCGAGGCCTTCAGATCGGCAACGCCGGTGGACCCGGCGGCGACTCGCCGGACATCTCGTTCCAGCTGGTCGGAAGGGATCTGGGCCAGCTGCGGTCCGCGGCGACCGAGCTCGAGAGACGCGTGAATGGCTACGAGGGCGTCTACGACGTTCGCAATTCCTACGAAGGTGGCCTCAAGGAGTTGCAGCTCGCGATAAAGCCGCAGGCCGAGGTGCTGGGACTGAGCCAGCAGGATCTCGCGCGACAGGTGCGCCAGGCATTCTTCGGTGAAGAAGTACAGCGCATTCAGCGCGGACAGGACGACGTGCGCGTGATGGTGCGTTACCCGCGCGAGCAGCGGACTTCCGAAGGCTACCTGGAATCGATGCGAATCCGCGCGCCTGACGGCTCGGAAGTGCCCTTCGGCACGGTTGCAGACGTCACGATCTCCAGCTCGCCGTCAGTCATCCGGCGCTATGACCAGCAGCGCGCCATCAGCGTGACCGGCCGGGTCGACAAGGAGATCGCCGAACCCGGGCGGATCGCGGGCGAGCTGCGTACACGCCATCTCCCCGAAATTCTCAACGGCTATCCCAGCGTCGACTACCGCGTCTCGGGCCAGACCCAAAGCCAGCAGGAAGTGCGAAACGACCTGCTCATGGGCACCGGCCTGGCTCTTTTCCTGATCTATGCCCTGATTGCCGTGCCGCTGCGCTCCTACCTGCAGCCCCTTCTGATCATGTCCGTCATCCCCTTCGGCATGGTCGGCGCCGTGTTCGGCCACTGGATCCTGGGAATCCCGATCAGCCTGCTGAGCCTGTTCGGCATCATTGCCCTCTCGGGCGTGGTGGTCAACGACAGCCTGATCCTGGTCGACTTCGTCAATCGGCACCGCCGGGCCGGCGAATCGCGTATCGATGCCGCGCTCAAGGCGGCCAAGGCGCGGTTCCGGGCGATCATCCTGACCTCGGCGACGACCTTCCTGGGCCTGGCGCCGATCGTGCTGTTCGAGACCAGTCTGCAGGCGCAGATCGTCATCCCCATGGCCACCTCGATCGCCTTCGGCATCCTGTTCGCGACGGTCATCACGCTGGTGTTGATTCCGATCCTCTACCTGATCGGTGACGACTTCGTGCATTTCCTGCAGCGAATCACGGGCCGTGAACGCACCGGGATGGTGGCGTCGCAGGAAGGTTGAGCCCCGGACCGGGTCCGGAACCTCCGGACCCGGTACCAGTAGAATGACAGCTCGTGTCCCTCAGGAGCGCCACCCATGAACGCAACGCGCAAGGTCCTCTCCCGATTCATCGCCCTGCTCGTCCTGGCGATCGTCCTGGCCGGCTGCCAGGCCATGAAGTACCGCACGCTCGAGGCTTTCGGCGTCGAGAAGCGCGACATCCTGTCCGGACGTGTGGAATCCGCGCGTGACGCGCAGGACGAGGCCAAGGAGCAGTTCTCCTCCGCCCTCGAGCAGTTCCGCGCAACCGTGGCCTTCGACGGCGAAGAACTCGAGGACCTCTACGACCGGCTCAGCGGCGCCTACGAGCGAAGCACGGATGACGCCGAACGCGTCCGCGAGCGTATCGACGAAGTGCGCGACGTCGCCCAGGACCTGTTCGACGAATGGTCCGACGAGCTCGACGACTACGAAAGCGCCGAGCTGCGGCGCCGCTCGGAGGAGCTGCTGCAGGAAACCCGCGGGCGCTACGAGCGCATGATCACGGCCATGGAACGCGCCGAGGAAACGATGGACCCGGTGCTGCAGGCTTTCGAGGACCAGGTGCTGTTCCTCAAGCACAACCTCAACGCGCGCGCCATCTCGGCGCTGCGCAGCGAACTGGAAGGCATCGAGAGCGATACCCGGGCGCTCATCGAGGCCATGAACGAGGCGATTTCCGAGGCGGACGCCTTCATCCAGTCACTGGAGTAGGCGCTACCGCAACCCTTCCCATTCACACCCGGGTACCGAACAGCCAGTCTCCGATCGGATAGGTGATATTGAAGTTCTTGTGCGCCATCAGGCCGGCATGGTGGTGACGATGATGCAGGCGCCGAAGGCGCTTGACGAAGGGCAGCCGCAGCAATGCGGAGGCCTCCGGCAGGTGATAGGCCAGGTGGAGCAGTTCGTAGTTCAGGTAGTACCCCAGAGCCGTCGCCACGAACAGCCAGGCGACGTTCGGCGTGGCCAGCCAGGCCAGCAACAAGCCGGACGGCAGTGCGAACACGCCGAAGAAGAACACCATCAAGACCGCCGGAAACAGCACCACCCGGCAATCCCGCCAACCCTCGAGCGCCATGTGCCGGTCCGTGAAGAAGCGGTGGTGCTGCCCGGCATGGCGCTTGTAGATCAGCCCCAGGCCGGGGACGTTGCGATGCATGACCCAGCGATGGCCGACGTACTCGACCAGGTTGGCGTACAGGAAGGTCAGCGGAACGGCCAGCCACTCCAGCGCCGAGACGGCCTCGAGCCGCCAGGCGCACAGGCCGATCCCGCCCAGGGTGAAAGCCAGGACAAATCCGAAATGCGCCCGCCCCGAGTACTTCGGGCCGATGTTCTCCGCCCGGTAGGCGGCGCGGTACTCGGCGTTCGTCGTCATGCCTTCAGATTGCCACTGCGGTGGGTGGGCTGCAAGCAGGGGGAGGGTTGGTTTTTTCGTTTGTTCGTTTTTTTGTTCGGCATCCGCTGAGCTTTGCGGGGCGGCTGCGCCGCGTGAACTATGGAACTCACTCCACTGTAGTCCCGGACGAAGCGAAGCGCAGATCCGGGACCTTCTTGCCGGATGGCAGAGTGTCGGGTTGTTGCTCCGTGCCGTGGATTGAGAGTTCGCGCCACCGGACGCTGCGCGAGCCTCGACAAGTCAACTGCGATTTCGCCCGGGCCCGCTTCGCGGGGTCTTGCGGTGGTCCGTCGAAGAATCTGCCGCTAGCGCGGATCGTGGCACTGCTCGCATTGGCGCCCTCGACAAGTCAAAGGCGTTCCGGCCGGCCTGCTTCGCAGGCTCTTGCGCCGGGTAACTTTTTTCCTGCGCGAAAAAAGTAACCAAAAAACGCGCTTAAAAGATGCCGTCTGACGTCTCGGGACTTGGTCTTTGTGGGGGCTCCAGAACTCCGATTACGGCGTTGTTCGAACCCGGCTGGATTCGCCAGGACTTCGGCAGAGGCCGAAAGTGGCCCTGGTCTGGCTTCTGGGCTCTCGGACGACACGACACCGCGCGCTTCGCGCGCGCAGGCGTCCCGGTGGGCGAAGCCCCTCAGCCGAGAGGTCGTGGCTCCGCCACACGAAGTCGTGTCATCTAGGTCGTGCTGTTCTCGTGCGGAGTACGCCAGGGTCTTGCGAGTGCCACCCGAGAATCAGACCGGTTCCGAACAACGCCGCAGTCGGAATTCTGGAGCCACCGATAGCGCGACTCCTGCGGACCCTCCGGCATCTTTTAAGAGCCCTTTTGCTTACTTTTTTGGTAACTGAAAAAAGTAAGTCGCCGCAAGACCCCGCGAAGCGGGCCCGGGCGAAATCGCAGTTGACGTGTCGAGGCCACCACAGCGGCCGGTGGCGAGATCCCCCAATCCACGGATCAGAAAAAGTCCATCGCCCTGCCACTCGGCAAGAAGGTCCCGGATCTCCGCTGCGCTCCGTCCGGGACTACGGGGCAGAAAACAAAAACACAGGCCCCGCGGCGCAGCCGCCCCGCAACGCCCGCTGATGCCGAACAAAAAAACCAGAAAACGAACGAACGAACAAACGAACACCCCCTCGACTGGTACATTCACGACCGATCGGGCACCATTGCGGCATGAATGCCGCCGAGCTTTTCGTTCGCTGTCTCGAGTCGGAGGGCGTCGAATACGTATTCTCCGTCCCCGGCGAGGAGAACCTCGACCTGATCGAGGCGCTTCGCCAGTCCGACATCCGCCTGATCGTCACGCGCCACGAACAGGGCGCCGGCTTCATGGCCGCCTGCTACGGCCGGCTGACGGGCAAGCCGGGTGTGTGCCTGTCGACGCTCGGCCCCGGCGCCACCAACCTGGTCACCCCGGCTGCCTACGCCGAGCTGGGCGCCATGCCGTTGGTGCTGATCACCGGGCAGAAGCCGATCAAGACCTCCAAACAGGGGCATTTCCAGATCATCGACGTGGTCGATGTCATGCGGCCGGTCACGCGCTTCACGCGCCAAATCGTGTCCGCCGCGACCGTCCCGGCGAGGGTTCGCGAAGCCTTTCGACAGGCGGCCGAAGAGCGTCCTGGCGCGACGCACCTGGAGCTGCCTGAAGACATCGCGCGGGAGGAGACCGACGAAACGCCGGTCGCGGCCAGCCAGACGCGCCGGCCGATCGCGGAGGACAAGGCCGTTGCGAGGGCGGTTGCCGCCATCGAGCAGGCCCGTTATCCACTGCTGCTCATCGGCGCCGGTGCGAACCGCAAGCTCACCGCGCGCATGCTGCGGCGCTTCGTCAACACGACGGGAATCCCCTTCGTGACCACGCAGATGGGCAAGGGCGTGGTCGACGAAACGAGTGACTGCTGGATGGGCAATGCAGCGCTCTCGGAGGGGGACTATTGTCACCGCGTGATCGATCATGCCGACTGCATCATCAACGTCGGACACGACGTGGTCGAGAAGCCGCCTTTCATCATGGAGGCCGGCCGGCGTACCGTCATCCACGTCAACTTCTTCAGCGCGGAGGTCGATCCAGTCTATTTCCCGCAGCTCGAAGTGACCGGAGACATCGCCAACGCGATCTGGCAAATCGGCGAGCGACTTCGGGTACAGGATCACTGGGATTTCTCGTTCTGCAGCAAGGTGCGACGGGCCCTCGCCGTCGACCTGGACAGCGGAAGGGAGCTCGACGGGTGCCCCGTGCATCCGCGACGCCTCGTCCACGAAGTCCGTCACGCGATGCCCGACGACGGCATCCTCGCGCTCGACAACGGGCTCTACAAGGTCTGGTTCGCCCGGAACTACCAGGCCAGGCGACCGAACACGGTGCTGCTCGACAATGCCCTGGCGACCATGGGTGCCGGCCTGCCTGCCGCCATCGGCGCGCGTCTCGTTTACCCCGACCGCAAGATCCTGGCTATCTGCGGCGACGGCGGGTTCATGATGAATTCGCAGGAAGTGGAAACGGCGGTCCGGCTCGGAATCGACCTCGTGATCCTGATCCTCCGCGACGACGCCTACGGCATGATCAAATGGAAGCAGCAGGACATGGGCCTGGCCGACTACGGCCTGGACTTCGGTAATCCCGATTTCGTGCGCTACGCCGAAAGCTACGGCGCCGTGGGGTATCGCGCCGGTTCGGTTGCGCAGCTCTCCGAACTGCTGTCGACCTGCCTCGACGGCCGCGGGGTACACCTCATCGACTGCCCCGTCGACTACGGCGACAGCCAGCAGCAGCTGTTCGAAACGATCCCGGCCGCCAGCCGGGCCGTCGACTAGCCGCTTTCGCCGCGCGTCCCGCCCCTTTTCCGATGGCCGGGACTTGGCTTGGGTCCGGAACATCCGCATGTTGACGGTACAGGCCCGAAAAACTCGGTATCTTTATGAAAATTCCCGAAAAACAGAAAATCGCCAGCTTCGACGTCGATTCGCAGAAGACGTTCACCCCGCTGTGCCCGGACGAACTGCCCGTCCGGGAAGGTGACAAGATCGGCCCCGAGCTCAATCGGCAGGCCGGCTTGGCCGCCTACCGGCTCGGCTCCAAGGACTCGCACAGCCCGAAGGCGGTATGGGTCACCGAGGATCCCGACATGGTCGGCAAGCCGGGCGTGGAAGGCGACAACGTCGAGGAGCACTGGCCGGTGCATGCCGTGCCGGGCACCGAGGGTTTCGGACTGGTTCCTGGGCTGCCCCGCCCTGCCGATTACGACTTTTTCGTCTGGAAGGGGGTGGAGCTGGACATGCATCCTTACGGCGCCTGCTACCACGACATCGGCGAGAACATGAGCACCGGCGTGATCGAGTGGCTCGAGGCTCGGGGCGTCACTCACGTACTGGTCGGCGGCCTGGCAACGGACTTCTGCGTCTGGGCCACTGCACGCCAGCTGCAGCAGGCCGGCTTCCAGGTCATCCTGAACCGGGCGGCCACCCGCGGCATCGCCGAAGAGAGCATCGCCCAGGCCCTCGAGGCCATGGAACAGGCCGGCATCCGGTTCATCGACAGTTGCGACGAGCTGGAACGGGCCGCATGATCGTCGAATCACTGCTCGATACCGACATCTACAAGTTCTCGATGATGCAGGCCGTGCTGCACCAGTTTCCCGGTGCGCACGTCGAGTATCAGTTCAATTGCCGCAGCGAGGGCGTGGACCTGCGGCCCCTCCGGCACGACCTGGAGCGCGAGCTCGAGCACCTGTGCTCGCTCAAACTCGATCCGGAGGAACTCAACTTCCTCAGCAGCCTTCGCTACATGAAGCCCGATTTCATCGAATTCCTGCGGCTGTTCCACCTGCAGTCGCGTTTCGTCGATATCGGCGAGAAGGACGGCCAGCTCAGCATTCGAATTCGCGGGCCCTGGCTGCATACGATCCCGTTCGAGGTGCCGGTTCTGGCGATCATCAGCGAGCTCCACTCGCGGCACAGCTGGCCGGATCACGAACTCGACGACGGTCGGGAGCGTCTGCAGCGCAAGGTCGAGCAGGTCAAGGCACTCGACCGCCCGGACGAATTCGTCTTCGCCGACTTCGGGACGCGGCGGCGATTTTCCCGGGCCTGGCACGAGGAAGTCGTCGAGACCTTTGCCCGTGAAATCCCGGGCAGTTTCCGGGGCACCAGCAATGTCCGCCTGGCCAGGGAGCTCGGCCTGGTTCCGATCGGCACCATGGCGCACGAGTTCATCCAGGCCTGCCAGGCGCTGGGACCGCGGCTGGCCGAGACCCAGCGATTCGCGTTCGAAGTCTGGGCCCGCGAATACCGCGGCGATCTGGGCATTGCCCTGTCCGACACCTACAGCCTAGGCGCCTTCCTGCGGGACTTCGACATGTACTTCTGCAAGCTCTTCGACGGGGCTCGTCAGGATTCCGGCGATCCCATGGAATGGGGCGAAGCCATGATTGCGCACTACGAAAAGAACCGCGTGGACCCCGGGTCGCGCAACCTCATATTCTCCGATTCGCTCACTATTCCCAGAGCGGCGGAAATCTGGAAGCGCTTCAGGGACCGCATCAACGTCTCGTTCGGCATCGGCACCAACCTGACGCACGACACCGGGGTGAAGCCGGCCAACATCGTCATCAAGATGACCGAGTGCAACGGGCAGCCGGTCGTCAAGCTGTCCGACTCGCCGGGCAAGGTCGTGTCGACCGACCAGCACTACCTGGCATGGGTGCGACAGGCCTTCGACGTCCCGGCCGAGTAATGACGCGCCCCTTCGTGCCGACCGGCAATGCGCTAGAATCCGCCCGATGAAAAGCCACGACAGGCCACTGGCCGGCCAAAGCGTCTCGCTGGTGCTGGGCTCGGGCGGCGCGAGAGGCCTGGCTCACATCGGCGTCATCCGCGCCCTGGAAAAGGCCGGTCTCGAAATCAGGCATATCGCCGGATCCTCGATGGGCGCCCTGGTGGGCGGCATTCATGCCGCCGGCCACCTGGACGCCTACGAGGAGTGGGTGCGCACCCTCGAGCAATCCGACATACTGGCGCTCGTGGACTGGACATTTTCCGGCGGCGGGTTGATTCGCGGGCGAAGGATCATCGACAAACTGTCCGACCTGATCGGCCGCTACGATATCGAGGACCTCGACACCGAATTCACGGCCGTCGCGGTCGATCTCGACACGGGCCGCGAGGTCTGGCTCGATCGGGGACCCCTGTTCGACGCCATCCGCGCTTCCATCGCCATACCCGGCGTCTTCACCCCGCACGAGTACCGCGGCAGGACGCTGATCGACGGCGGCATCCTCAATCCGGTGCCGATCGCGCCCACGCTTCGCGCCATCAACGACCTGGTGGTCGTCGTGGACGTCAACGCCACGGCCGTCTACCCGGCTCCGCTCGAGCGCCCGAGCGAGGAAACCGAAGAAAGCAGCGGCATGATGAGAAAGGTGCGCGAGTTCATGAACGGCTGGCGCGACGGCGATCGCAAGGACAAAGACGAACGACCGGGCCTGATGGCTGTGATGATGCGCGCACTCGATACGATGGAAGCGGCCATTGCCCGCCACCACATGGCCATCTTCCGCTCGGATATCATGATCAACGTTCCCAAGAACACCTGCTTCGTGCACGAGTTCCACCGTGCATCGGAGGTGATCGCACTGGGAGAGAAACTGGCCGAAGAGGCGATCGCCTCGGCCGACCTGGAACGGCGCCACATCGCCGATCGCTAACGGAACGGAGACCGGAGGATTCCCGATGTCCAACAATGACGACATGCTGTTCGACGACGCCGCCGACGCCGTGGTCGATCTCGGCAACCGCCTGGCCGCCGAAAATCCCGACGTCGACCCCTGGGCCCTGGCCGACGGCTTGATCGCCGGTGCCGTGCATTACTGGCTGTATGCCCACCAGCCCGAAGCGCCGGTGCCCTCGGAAGAAGACCTGACGACGGCGCGGGAACGCGTCGAGGAACTGGTCAACCAGGTCATGCAATCGGCCGAGGAAAGCGAGTACCTGCACTCTCCCCAGGATTCCGATGTCGGCCGGGCCTAGAAAAAGGAGAAACTTCGGATATTCATCGCCGTGATGACTCGCGGATCGCCTTGAACTCGTTGCCCTCGTACCATTCCGGCCATCGGTCGCTGCCGGACACTTCCCGGCCCACCGTGTAGAGCAGTTCGAGATCCTCGGACACGCCGCGCAGGTCCCAGTCCTCGCTGTAGGTGTCCGCGGTCTTGTGATAGCGCTCGTCGCGATACTGCGCCTGCCATTCCAGGCCATACGCCCGACCCTTTTCGCGGTGATCGACGCCGCCCTTGGCATAAAGCGCCGGGATGCCGATCTTGGCCAGGTTGAAGTGGTCGGAGCGGTAGTAGTAACCCGCTTCCGGGCTCGGTTCCTGCTCGATGTGCCGACCCTGGCGCTGCGCGGCCTCGGCCAGGATATCCTCGAGCTCCGATGAGCCGTAGCCGATGACCGTCACGTCGTGCGTCGGGCCGAGTACGGTCATGGCGTCCATGTTGATCGCGGCGGCCGTCTGCCCCGGCGGATAGACCGGATCGTTGGCGTAGTGCATCGAGCCCAGCAGCCCGTACTCTTCGAGCGTGACGGCGGCGAACAGCTGCGACCGTTCGGCCGGGCCGGCCTGGGCGTTCAGGCGGGCCAATTCGAGGAGGCCGGCCGTGCCTGAAGCGTTGTCGACGGCGCCGTTGTAGATCCCTTCCGAGCCCGGGCGCGCCAGGTTGCGGCCGAGGTGGTCCCAGTGCGCCATGTAGACGACCGCTTCGTCCGGGCGCTCGGTGCCGGGGATTTCCGCCAGGACGTTGTACGACGTGCCCCGGCGGATGTCGTTGCGCACCTGCGCGGTGGCGGTCGAGTCGAGGCTCACCCACTCGAAGCCCGGCTGTTTGGCGCGTTCCTTCTGGGCTTCGTAGTCCAGACCGGCCCGGGAAAAGAGCTCGCGGGCCGCGTCGACGGTCAACCAGCCCTCGAGGGCGACCCGCGGGGCGGACTCGTCGCTCGCCAGGACGAACTCGGCGCCCGACCAGGAATTGATCACGACCTCCCAGGGGTAGCTGGCCGGCTCGGTCTCGTGGACCACCAGGGCCGCCGCGGCGCCCTGCCTGGCCGCTTCCTCGTACTTGTAGGTCCAGCGCCCGTAGTAGGTCATGGCGCGGCCGTTGAACAGCGCCTCCTCGCCCGTGGCGAAGCCGGGATCATTGACCAGCATGACCACCGTCTTGCCCGACACGTCGAGCCCTTCGTAATCGTTCCAGTCGTATTCCGGCGCGACGATGCCGTAACCGACGAAAACGATTTCCGAGCCTTCGACCGCATGTGGGTCGGCGCCCAGGCGGCGGGAGTTGATAACCATCTGCTCCGGATAACTCAGCGTCATGCGCTCGCCGCCCAGATCGACGGAAATATCGCTGCGTTCGGCGTTGGTCAGTTCGATCATGGGCACCGGCTGCAGGTAGCTGTCACCGTAGCCAGGCTCGAGACCCATTTCGCTGAACTCCCGGACCAGGTAGTCGATCGTCATTCGGCCGCCTCGCGTGCCGGGAGCGCGACCCTGGAACTCGTCGGAGGCCAGCGTCTGCACGTGCGCGGCAAAGCGTTCGGCGTCGACGCCGTCCCCGGGCACCTCGGGCAGACCGGTGTCCTGCTGGCCCGCCTCGTCGTCCTGCGCCGTTTCCACGGCTGATCCGGTGGCACCGTCCGCGGACTGAGACTGTTCGCCAACGGGTTCGTCAGTGGACTCGGAAGGCGGCTGGCCGCCGCAGGCGGCAAGCAGGAGGGTGAGGAGCAAGAAGGGCAGCAGACGAATCATGGCACTCGTATTCCTTGGGAAAGCACCCGATTCTAGCAGGCCACGCGCAGCAATAAGGGGCCGCAAGCTTGGAGGGGCTAGATCAGGCCGCCCTCCAGCGCCTTCAGGACCGCCCGGGTCCGATCGCGTACGCCCATCTTCGACAAGATGTTGGACACATGATTCTTGACGGTGCCCTCGGCCACGCTGAGAGCGCCGGCGATCTCCTTGTTGGAGTAGCCCCCGGCCATCAGACGCAGGATCTCGGTTTCGCGGTCGGTCAGCGGATCAGGTCGCGGCAAGCTGGAAAACTCCGTGCGCATGCGGCCCAGGCCCGCCATCAGACGTTCGGTCACCGCCGGCTTGACCAGCGTCTTGCCTTCGGCGACGGCCTTGACGCCCGAGACGAGTTCCTCGAAGGCCACGTCCTTCAGTAGGTAGCCGCGCGCACCCTTGCGGATGCCTTCGAGCAGAAGTTCGTCGTCGTCGAAAGTTGTCAATATGATCGTCGGCGGCAGGAGATCGCCTTCGCCGAGCTCCTGCAGCACATCCAGGCCGGACTTCCCGGGCATTCGCATGTCGAGCAACAGCACGTCGGGATCGATCCGGGGCACCGACTCGATGGCCGCCTGGCCGTCGGCCGCCTCGCCTGCCACCTCGATATCATCTGAGAGTTCCAGCAGTGAACGAACCCCCTGGCGCACCAGGGTCTGATCGTCGACCAGCATCACTCGAATCATGTCGTCTGCTCCACGGGAATCCATGCCTTGACCTGGAAGCCGGCGCCGGGCCGGGTCGCGATATCCAGCCGACCACCCATTTCCCGCAGCCGCTCGCGCATGCCGCTGATGCCGTTGCCGGGAATGAGATTGGGCGTCCCGCGCCCGTCATCACGGGCCTTGAGGACCAGGCCGTCTTCATTCTCCAGCAGGCTCAGCCAGAGGTTGCTGGCCTGGGCGTGCCGCACGGCGTTGGTCACCAGTTCCTGCGCGCAGCGCAGCAGGATCTGGGCACGCTTGGGGTCGGTCTGAGCCAGGGTTTCGGGAATCTCGAGATGAATCTTCAGCTCCGGAACCCCGGCCGCGAGCATCTCCAGGGCGCGCTTCAGATCGACCTGGTCGTCGCGGCGCATGTCGCTGACCACCTCGCGAACGTCGGCCAGCAACAGGCGGGCGATGGAAGCCGCCTGATCCACGTGTTCGCGAGGCTTGCCCTCCGTGGTATGGCTGGCGACCTCGAGGTTCAGGGTCAGGGCCGTCAGATGATGCCCGACCAGGTCGTGCAGCTCGCGCGAGATGCGGACCCGCTCGGCGATGCGAGTGTTTTCCGCCAGGAGGGATTGCGTCGCCAGCAGTTCCGAATTGACGCGGCGCAGTTCCGCCCGCGCCTGCATCTGTTGCAGGGCCAGCAGCGAGGCGATGAAAGGAAATGAAGTCAGCCCAAGGTTCATCAAGAGGTAAACCAGGGCCAGGAGCCAGCTGCCTTCCGCGCTGAACGGAATCCACGCGCTGAAGAAAAGCGCCAGGCAGACGACCCAGACGATGCCCACCACCATCGGCAGTACCCAGGGCAGCAGTGCGGCAATCAACATCGCCAGCAGGCTGCCGAGCCCCGTATGTGTGAAATGCGTGACACCGAAGGCGGAGATCGAGAGCACCAGCATTACGACGACCCGCTGCCAGAACGGCGCGGCCCTCCTCCTGCCGATGATGGGGTGCCACAGCATGAGCAGGAAGAGGAATGCGGCCGACCACCAGCCGATGATGTCTCCGGTGGGGGGCTTCTCTGGGAGAAGCCAGGGCAGCAGAATCAGGGGGAATGCGGTCAGGAACCAGATGAGGACGCCGACGTATCGCAGCCAGTCGATGGTGCGGATTTCGGTGAGGGCGCCGAGGCGTTCCAGTAGCTGCTGCAGGGACATATCGGCAATTCTAAACCGGTTTCGGGGCCTCGGCATGGGTCGGTCGTCACCCCTGAACGAAAAAGACCGCCGGGTTCGTCACCCGGCGGTCCTTCTTTTCCTTTATCGGGCGGCGGCAGGGCCGCCGCTCGGCGCTACTTCAGGCGATCAGGCCCGGAAGAAGCGGATGCTGATGCCCCCGACAACCAGCATCATGAGGGTCAGGACGATCAGACCCCACTTCTGCATGGTCGGGACCGGCAGCGGCTCGAACTCGGAAACACCGCAGCTCAGATCGTGCGTGCCCGAGATGTCGCCGGAGCAGACCAGGCTGGCGGAGTAGGTGTCGCCGTCTTCCGCATCGCCCGGGAGGGCGCAGCTCAGCGAGAAGTCGACGGAACCACCCGCCGGTACCGAGCCGGCCAGCGGCGACGGGTTGGTCGAGAACACGCCGGTCGCGTCGTTGAGCGTGCAGTCGAAAGTACCCGCGGCCGAGCCGGAGTTGCTCAGGCTACCGTTGGCCGAAAGCGTGTCACCCGGGAAGCCTTCACCCAGGCTGACCGGGCCGAAGGCCGGGCTGACGGACAGGTTCGGAGCGGAATCGGCGGTGCCGGAAACTGCCACCGACGGCGTCGGGTTGGTATCGGCGTCGCTGGTGAAGGCGACCGAACCGTTGAACGTGCCGTTGGAACCGGCGTCGAACTGGACGGTCACGCCGCAGGTCTCGCCAAAGGCCAGCGTGGTGCCCGTGCAGCCATCACCGGTCACGGAGAAGGCGGCGTCGCCGCTGTAGTTCACGGCGCTGATGGTCAGCGAGGAGCTGCTGCCACCGACGTTCTCGGCGGTGATCATGTCGGTCACCGGCATGCCACCGAGGTCGACCGTGCCGAAGCCGATCGAGGCCGGCGAAGCGGCCAGCTCGGAAATCTCTTCCGGCGGCGTGTCGATCACTTCGATCGAACCGTCGGTCGACACGACGGGCGTGAAGTCCGGGTCGGCCGTGTCCCAGGTCAGGTCGACGATCGTGCCCGGCGTAGCCGCGCCGTCGATCGTGAATGTCGCCGTACCCGTGAAGCTCTCGAGGGGCGTGCCCGGGCCGTTGGCAGCCGTGACCAGCAGCCGGTCACCGGCGCCGTTCAGGATGCACGAAACCACGACCGCGCTCGCGCCGGAGCAGAGGTTGGTAGCGTCGATGTTGGAGAATACCGACGGATCGGAGATGATCGCTTCGCCCTGCAGGCCTTCAAGCGAGCCGTCGCCGGTGAAGGTGAAGGTTACGTCG
>JAAAPE010000150.1 GCA_009908385.1 Gammaproteobacteria bacterium | reverse complement strand
AATGGTCGCCACGTCGGCGCTGACCAGGCTGTCGGCCCGGGCGAAGTCGGTCGGCATGATGACCACCGCCGCGTTCAGGCAGCCGGCACGCTGGATCGCTTCCTCCTCGAGCGGCGAGCCGTAGCGCAGGACGACGCGGCGAGCGAGGCGGCCCAGGCCGGAGTCGTCCCGGAGCGCCTGCGCCTGAGCGGGAGAAACGTCTTCGGAAAGCACCACGGCCCTGAGCCTACGGATACCGAATCCACTCTGGAACTGCTCCCTCGCCCGCTCCGAGCCGACCAGTTCGCGCAAGAGCGGCAGCGTGCGGTTGGTCCAGCCGACGATGACCGCATGCTGGCGCAGGGCCACCGGCGTGAGGCCGCGCTCGAACTCCCGCATGCGGGCGATCAGCCACTGCGTCATGATCGCGACCAGGGCACCGAGGAAAACGACGTAGCCGCTGACGGTCAGCACCGTCGATACGATACGCCGCCACGCGCCTTCGTCATCCCCCAGGTAGCCGGGATCGGTCATCCTCAGGAAGGCCCACCAGACCGCATCGAAGAACCCTTCCCCGGCGCCGCCGAGACGCAGCGCCATACCGCCCAGCAGGGCCATCAGGCCGATAACCGCGGCGACGATCAGGAGCTGGAAGCCAGCGCCCTTGACGAACTGGCGTTCGACGATGAACTTGACCCGATCGACCAGCGGCAACTTGATCACGATGACCCTCTCAGCAAGTGCTACGGCACGCGGCCATCATAGCGGCTGGCCCCGCGATCGTCATCGAAGCGCGGGCCGGCACGGCGGGCGATTCTCAGCCGCTGGCGCGCTCGGCTCGCTTGCGCTCGTGTTCCTTGAGGTGGCGCTTGCGCAGGCGGATGTGCTCGGGCGTGACCTCGACCAGCTCGTCGTCGTTGATGAACTCCATGGCCTGCTCGAGGGTCATGCGCACGTGCGGCGTGAGCTGTACCGCGTCGTCCTTGCCGGCAGCCCGTATGTTGGTGAGCTTCTTGCCCTTCATCGGGTTGACGACCAGGTCGTTCTCGCGCGCGTGCAGTCCGATGACCTGGCCCTCGTAGACGTCCTCGCCGGGGCCGACGAAGAGCTTGCCGCGATCCTGCAGGTTGAACAGGGCAAAGGCGACGGTCGTGCCGTTTTCCATGCTGATCATGGTGCCGTTCTGGCGTTCCGCCACCCGCTCGGTTGCCGGCCCCCAGTGATCGAAGACGCGGAAGAACAGGCCGGTGCCCGATGTCATCGTGCGGTAGGCGCTCTGAAAGCCGATCAGGCCCCGGGCCGGGGCCATGTAGTCGAGCCGCACCCGACCCTTGCCGTCGGGCTGCATGTTCTCGAGCTGGGCCTTGCGTTCACCCATGGCCTGCATGACCGCGCCCTGGTACTGCTCGTCCATGTCCAGGACCACCTGCTCCCAGGGTTCCTGGACCGTGCCGTCCCCGCTCTCGCGCTTGCGCACGCGTGGACGGGAGACGGCCAGCTCGTAGCCCTCGCGGCGCATGGTCTCGATGAGCACCGCCAGGTGCAGTTCTCCGCGACCGGCCACGTCGAACTGCTCGGGGTCGGCCGTATCGTGCACCTGCAGCGCGACGTTGTGCGTCGCTTCCTGGTAGAGCCGCGACCGCAACTGGCGGCTGGTCAGGTACTTGCCCTCGCGCCCGGCGAACGGCGAGTTGTTGACCTGGAAGGTCATGTGAATGGTCGGCTCGTCGACGGTCAACGGCGGCATCGCCTCGACCTGCCTGGGGTCGCAGAGCGTATCGGAGATACCGATGCCGTCGATGCCGGAAACGGCGATGATGTCGCCGGCCGAGGCCTCGTCGACTTCCTCGCGCTTGAGTCCCTTGAAGCCGAGCACCTGCAGCACCTTTCCGGAGCGGGTCCTGCCCTCGCGATCGACGACGGTCACCACCTGGTTGGGCTTGACGCGACCGCGCTTGATCCGTCCGACCCCGATCAGGCCCACGTAAGAAGAATACGACAGGCTCGAAATCTGCATCTGAAACGGGCCGTCGGGATCCACGTTCGGCTCGGGCACATGCTCGACAAGCGTTTCATAGAGCGGCGTCAGGTCGCCGCCCGTGGCACTCGAATCCATCGATGCGTAACCGTTGAGCGCGGAGGCGTACACAACCGGGAAATCGAGCTGCTCATCGGTCGCACCCAGTTTGTCGAACAGATCGAAAGTCTGGTTGAGCACCCAGTCCGGCCGGGCGCCGGGGCGGTCGATCTTGTTGATCACCACGATGGGCCGGAAACCCATGGCAAAGGCCTTTTGCGTCACGAACCGTGTCTGCGGCATCGGCCCATCAACGGCATCGACCAGCAGCAGGACGGAGTCGACCATGGACAGCACGCGCTCGACCTCGCCGCCGAAGTCGGCGTGACCCGGCGTATCGACGATGTTGATTCGCCAGCCGTCCCAGTTGATGGCGGTGTTCTTCGACAGGATCGTGATGCCGCGCTCGCGTTCCTGGTCCTCGGAGTCCATTACGCGGTCTTCGAGGCGTTCGTGGGCCGCGAACTCGCCGGACTGGCGCAGCAGCTGGTCGACCAGCGTGGTCTTGCCGTGGTCGACGTGGGCGATAATGGCGATGTTTCGCAGCTTCATGGGGGACCGTTCGTTTTATAAAGTCAGCCGACCATTATAACGTCGTTCTGTCCGACAAAGCACTTTCCGAATCCGCTTGACCGCCCCGGGAAACCGGGAAACGCCGGCGGCCTCGGCTGGCATTCATTCCGGGCGCGTTCGCGCTACGCTGTGGTTTCGATCGTGTGACGATAGGGTTGTGAGCATGAGTGCGGAAATCGAACCGTTCGCCCGCCTGGCGGTGGCCCTTGCCATCGGCCTGCTGGTCG
>JAAAPE010000049.1 GCA_009908385.1 Gammaproteobacteria bacterium | reverse complement strand
AAATCCACGATCTCGAACATACAAGGGTTCAGGACGGCACCTGGGAGTATGGGCGGGCGGCTTCGCCGCGATGGCTTGGCCGTCCCCGCAAGGCTTGTAGCCCCGGACCTGATCCGGGGCCTTTCCGCAGGTGGCACCTTCCAAGGAAAGGTCCCGGCGCTGCGGCCGGGGCCACCCATCCATCGGCTACATGAGGTCTTCCGCAGCGAAGCTGCGCCACCTCGCTCCCAGATGCCCGCCCTGAACCCTGAACCCGATAAACTCATCGCCATGCCCGAGCCGACCCGCCGACTGTTCTTTGCCCTCTGGCCCGGTGCCGGGGTTCGGCGCGGGATCGTCGAGCGTCGCGACATGCTCGGGTCGCTCAGCCGCCGGCGGGTGCCCGACGCGAATCTGCACCTGACCCTGGCCTTTCTCGGCGACCGCCCGGCCGGACAAGTGGTCGACATCGAAGAGGCGGCGGGCTCGCTGAACTGCCGCGCCTTCCGGCTGACGCTCGACCGTTTCGGCTGGTTCGCGCGCGCCGGGGTGGTCTGGCTGGGCGGCGAGGCGCCCGATGCAGCCCGCGCGCTGGCCGATTCGCTGCGGGCGGCCATGCAGGGGCTCGGGATCGGCATCGACGACCGGCCCCTGGTGCCGCACGTCACGCTGTTTCGCAAGGTGCGCCGCCGGCCGGACTTTCCGACGCCCGATCCGCTGCACTGGCCGGCCGAGGATTTTTCCCTGGTCGAGTCGATTCCGGGCCGCCCTTATCAGGTTTTGAGAACCTGGGCCGTAGAATCCCGGGACAGGACGTAAGCGGATGTCGCGACGAGCCGTAGGAAATCCCCGCGATGGCCGGGAATCGCCTTGGATCGCGACGTCGCTGTGAGATAATCGATGCCGATCGCGGCTTTGGCGCAACGAATCGAAAAGAGAGGACTTTTATCGTGGATGACAATCGCAAGCGAGCATTGGCCGCGGCACTCGGCCAGATCGAAAAGCAGTACGGCAAGGGCGCGATCATGCGCATGGGCGATGACGCCGGGCGCAAGGACGTGCCGGTCGTCTCGAGCGGTTCCCTGGCGCTGGACGTGGCGCTGGGCGTCGGCGGTCTGCCGCGCGGCCGTGTCGTCGAGATCTACGGGCCGGAATCATCGGGCAAGACGACCCTGACCCTGCACGTGGTTGCCGAGGCGCAGAAGGTCGGCGGCACGGCGGCTTTCGTCGACGCCGAGCACGCCCTGGATCCCAGCTACGCCGAGGCGCTGGGCGTCGACGTCGACGACCTGCTGGTCTCCCAGCCCGACACCGGCGAGCAGGCGCTCGAGATCACCGACATGCTGGTGCGCTCGGGCGCGGTCGATATCGTGGTCGTCGACTCGGTCGCTGCGCTCACGCCGAAAGCCGAGATCGAGGGTGAGATGGGCGATTCGCACGTCGGCCTGCAGGCGCGACTGATGAGCCAGGCCTTGCGCAAGCTCACCGCCAACATCAAGCGCACCAACTGCATGGTCATCTTCATCAACCAGATCCGCATGAAGATCGGCGTGATGTTCGGTTCCCCGGAGACGACGACCGGCGGCAATGCGCTCAAGTTCTACTCCTCCGTGCGGCTCGACATCCGCCGCATCGGCGCGATCAAGCGGGGCGACGAGGCGGTCGGCAACGAGACCCGGGTCAAGGTGGTCAAGAACAAGATGGCGCCACCGTTCAAGCAGGCGGTGTTCGAGATCCTTTACGGCGAGGGCATCTCGCGCGAGGGCGAGCTGATCGAGCTCGGTGTCGAACACGGCCTGATCAAGAAATCGGGTGCCTGGTACAGCTACGGCGACGACCGGATCGGGCAGGGCAAGGACAACGTGCGACAGTTCCTCAAGGACAACCCCGACATGGCGGCCGACATCGAACGCCAGGTGCGCGAGAAGTTGTTGCCCAAGACCGTCGCCGGCGGCCAGGACGCCCAGAGCGAAAAGGGCGCCGAGGAAGAAGCCGAGTCGAAGGCGGGTTGATCCGGGGGCTGGCTTGAGCGAAGACGAGCAGGCCGGAAAGGCGGAATTGCGCGAGGCGGCCATTCGGCTGCTGGCCCGGCGCGAGCACTCCAGGCTGGAGTTGACGCGCAAGCTCAGGCAGCGCGGCTGGCCGGAGTCGATGACCGAAGCGACGGTCGACGCGCTGGCCCGGGACAACCTGCAGTCCGACGAGCGATTCGCCGAGAGCTACGTACGCCAGCGCGTGGCCAAGGCCTACGGCCCGGTGCGCATCCGGGCCGAACTGTCGGAGCGCGGCATCGACGACGCCCAGGCGACCCGCGCGCTGGCCGCCGAGTCGCCGGACTGGCTCGAGCTGGCCTCGCGCTGGTACGAACGTCGTTACGGTGCGGCGCCGCCCGCCGATCTGAAAGAGAAATCCAGGCGCCAGCAGGCGCTGGCGAGGCGCGGGTTCAGCTTCGATCAGATTCGGGAGCTGCTGGACTGATGCCGCGGGCTGCCCGGCAGGCCTCAGGGAGTCGCCGCGGCGCGCAGACAATCCTTGCCGGAGCGCTTCGCCGTCATCAGGGCGCGGTCGGCACGCGCGAGCCAGGCATCGGGCGTTTCCCCGTGCGCCAGTTCGGCCAGGCCGGCGGAGAATGTCACTTGCTGCCCGGTTTTCGATTGCGCGCGCCCGAACTCGCCGCGCAGGTTGTCCAATGCCACCTCGGCGCCGGCCAGCGAGGTGCGCGGGAGCAGCAGCACGAATTCCTCGCCGCCGTAACGGTAGAAGCGATCCTTCTCGCGGGTTGCTTGCCGCGCGATCCGCGAAAGCGTGGCCAGGATATCGTCACCGGCTTCGTGGCCGAGGCTGTCGTTGAGCCGCTTGAAATCGTCGAGGTCGAGGATCGCCAGGCTGTGCGGTCCGCTGGCGTCCGAGTCGACCAGGTGCGCCAGGTCATGGTCGAGCGAACGGCGGTTGAACGCGCCGGTCAGCCCGTCGCGGGCGGCGAGTTCCGAAAGCCGCGTGCGCTGCGTGGCCACGCGTGAGGCGAAGATCAGGCTGAACAGACTGGTCATCGCGGCGACCGCGATGAAGGTCGCGTGATCCGCGCCATCGCCGAAGATCGCCGGTTGCAGGGCGATCAGGACCACCAACGTGGCGTTGACGAGCACGGCGACGTTGCGTTGGGCCATCAGGAAATTGCCTACCAGCGTGCTGAAGATCCACATCGGGCTCAGACCGAGCGCCAGCACGGCGACCGCGGCGGCGGTCGCGGCCACGGCCGCCAGGACGTTGGCTGCCCGGCGCGTCCACGCGGGATGCCAGGCCAGTGCCGCGAACGCGAGAAAGCAAAGCACGATCGCGCTGTCGACCAGGCCGACGACGATGTCGCCGGTGGCGAGCCTGAATGCGGCGAAAGGCCCGATCGTCACCAGCGCGCTGATCGAGTAGAGCGTGACGATCGCCAGGCGCATGTCTTCGCGCATGCGCCTGGCCAGGTGTCGCACCCGGGGCAGCCGGCCGCGGCCGTTCGCCGGAGGCGGGGCCGGTGCGCTTGCGTTGTGCGTGGTCAAGAGCATCGCTCCTCGATCGTCGTTGGGCGCGTATTGTCCGCTGTCGGGGGTTTTGTATGCAGCTCGCGTGCCAGATCGGCCGACCCGTGCCGGGCTTCACGAATCGGCCTCGGCGGCCGGAGGCCCGGCGGCGCCGGCCCGGGCCGCGGATGTCCGGCCCGGAACCGAGCTGTGACGCACCCGGTCGTACGCCGACGGCCCGCGCCGGGGCATGCGCACGCGGATCGTTCGGTCCCTTGCCTCCGGAGCCCTTAAACTATATGTCTCCGACCAGACGCCCGACTTTCGTGAACCGATGAAAACCACTGCCGAAATCCGCCAGGCCTTTCTCGACTTCTTCGCCGAGCGCGAGCACCGCATCGTGCCCTCCAGTCCGCTGGTGCCGGCCAACGACCCGACCCTGCTGTTCACCAATGCCGGCATGGTGCAGTTCAAGGACGTGTTCCTGGGCTCCGAGAAGCGCTCCTACACGCGAGCGACTTCCTCCCAGCGCTGCGTCCGGGCGGGCGGAAAGCACAACGACCTCGAAAACGTCGGCTACACGGCCCGGCACCACACCTTCTTCGAGATGCTGGGCAACTTCAGTTTCGGCGACTACTTCAAGCGCGAGGCGATCGAGTACGCCTGGGAATTCCTGACGAAGGTCTGCGGTTTTCCGCCCGAGAAGCTCTGGGTGACGGTGTTCGAGGAAGACGACGAGGCCGCCGATATCTGGCTGAAGGAAATCGGCGTCGATCCCGAGCGTTTTTCGCGAATCGGCGCGGCCGACAACTTCTGGGCGATGGGCGACACCGGCCCCTGCGGTCCGTGCACTGAAATCTTCTACGACCACGGTCCCGAGGTGCCCGGCGGTCCGCCCGGCACGCCCGAGGAAGACGGCGATCGTTACATCGAGGTCTGGAACCTGGTGTTCATGCAGTACGACCGCGCCTCCGACGGCACGCTCAGCCCCTTGCCGGCTCCCTCGGTCGACACCGGCATGGGCCTGGAGCGCCTGGCCGCCATCCTGCAGGGCGTGCATTCGAACTACGAGATCGACCTGTTCGAGCACCTGATCGAAGCGGCCGCGGGGCTGACCGGCGCCAGGGACCGTGACTCGGCCTCCCTGAAGGTGATTGCCGATCACATTCGCGCCTGCGCCTTCCTGATCGTCGACGGCGTGCTGCCGTCCAACGAGGGCCGGGGCTACGTCCTGCGCCGCATCATCCGCCGCGCCATCCGGCACGGCTACAAGCTCGGCTGCGAGGACCTGTTCTTCAGCCGCATGGTCGCGCCGCTGGCCGAAGTGATGGGCGAGGCCTACCCGGAGCTGGTGCACAAGCGCGACTTCGCCACCGAAGTCCTCGAGCGCGAGGAAAAGCGCTTCGGCGAAACGCTCGACCAGGGCATGAAGCTGCTCGAAGGCGTGATCGGCGATCTCGAAGGCGGGGAGATTCCCGGCGATGTGGCCTTCAAGCTCTACGACACCTACGGCTTTCCGGTCGACCTCACGCGTGACATCGCCCGGGAGCGGGAACTGACGGTCGACGAGGAGGGCTTCGAGCATGCCATGAACCAGCAGCGCGAGCGCGCGCGGGCGGCCGGGAAGTTCGCCGGCGCCGATGGCCTGCCGGCCGAGTTGATCGCCGAACTGCCGGCGACGCGCTTTCTGGGCTACGAACGGCACTCGGTCGACGACGCCGAGGTGCTGGCCATCCTGGTCGAGGGCAAGCCGGTCGATTCGCTCTCCGCCGGCGACGAGGCGGTGCTGGTGCTCGATCGCACGCCCTTCTACGCCGAATCGGGCGGCCAGGTCGGCGATACCGGGCGGCTCGAGGGCGGGGGCGCTCGCTTCGAGGTGACCGACACGCGCAAGTTCGCGGGCGCCTTCCACGGCCACATCGGGCGGCTCGGGGAGGGCGCCCTGAAGGTCGGCGGACGCCTGTCCGGGCAGATCGACTCGCAGCGTCGCGCCGACATCGTGCGCCACCACTCGGCCACGCACCTGCTGCACTCGGCGCTCCGGACCGTGCTTGGCGAGCACGTCCAGCAGAAGGGCTCGCTGGTCGCGCCCGACCGGCTGCGCTTCGACTTCTCCCACCACGCGCCGGTCAGCGAAGGCGAACTCGCCGACATCGAGCGCCTGGTCAACGAGCAGATTCAGGCCAACGTCGAGGCGGAGACGAGGGAGATGCCCTTCGACGAGGCGATCGAGGCCGGCGCGCTCGCCTTCTTCGACGAGAAGTACGGCGACGAAGTGCGCGTGCTGCGCTTCGGCGATTTCTCGATGGAGCTTTGCGGCGGCACGCACGTCAACCGCATGGGCGATATCGGCCTGTTCAAGATCGTCTCCGAAACGGGCATCTCCGCCGGCGTGCGCCGCATCGAGGCGGTCGCCGGGCGCGTGGCGGTCGACTGGCTGCAGAAGCTCGACCACTCGCTGCGCGAGGCCTCGGGCCAGCTCAAGACCAGCCCGGAACAGCTGTCCGAGCGGATCGGGCAGTTGCTGGGACGATCGCGCGAACTGGAAAAGGAACTCGAGCGGCTCAAGGGCAAGCTGGCTTCGGCGGCCGGCTCGGACCTGGCCTCGCAGGCGGTCGATGTCGACGGCGTCAGGCTCATCGCCGCCAATCTCGAGGGCGCCGACCCCAACAGCCTGCGCGACACCGTCGATCAGCTCAAGAACAAGATCGGCTCGGGCGTGATCGTGCTCGGCACGGCCGCGGGCGGCGGCGTTCGACTGGTCGCCGGGGTTACCAAGGACCTGACCGGCAAGCTCAAGGCGGGTGAGCTGGTCAATCACGTCGCCAGCCAGGTCGGCGGCAAGGGCGGCGGCCGGCCCGACTTTGCACAAGCCGGGGGGAGTGATGCGTCTGCACTTCCGTCCGCGCTCGAGTCTGTTGCCGACTGGTTGCGCGAGAAGCTCTGATCCGGCTTGAAATTCGAAACTCGAAATTCGAAATCCGAAACAAGAAGCAAACTCGAAGCACGAAACACGCTGTGAAGGCGATCGTTTCGGATTTGGTGCTTCGCATTTCGGATTTATTCCAGAGCGGATGCTGTCGACCCTGCGATTTCGGGGCCTGTCATGTATAATTCGCCCGCTGTAGAGGAGAGGTGGCAGAGTGGTTGAATGCGCCGGTCTCGAAAACCGGTAACGGGTTTTCCCCGTTCGAGGGTTCGAATCCCTCCCTCTCCGCCACGCATCGAGCGATCCGTTTCACGGTCGCGAACAACCGCCTACGGGTCCGGGTCGAAAGGGAGGCAGGCGCGCGAGCCTTTTTGAATGTCACATGTCGGACCTTCCATCATGCCGTTGACCAAGTGTGCCGTAATCGGAGTGGGCTATCTGGGCCGTTTTCACGCTCAGAAGTATGCCGCCATGGACTCGGCCGAGTTGGTCGCCGTGGTGGATATCGACCAGCAGGCGGCCCGCCGCTCGGCCGAGGACTGCGACTGCCGGGCCCTGACCGATTACCGCGACGTCATCGGAGAGGTCGACGCCGTCTCGATCGCCGTTCCCACAGTGCGGCACTACGACATCGCGCGCGATTTTCTCGAAGCCGGGGTCCACGTGCTCCTGGAGAAGCCCATTGCGAGCACGCTCGAAGAGGCCCGGGCGCTCACGCGGCTGGCACACGAGCGCGGCGTGGTCTTCCAGATCGGGCACCTCGAACGCTTCAACGCCGCCTTCCTGGACCTGGGTGGCTTCGAGCTCAATCCTCTGTTCATCGAGTCGCACCGCGTGGCGCCCTTCAAGCCGCGCTGTACCGACGTCAACGTCGTGCTCGACTTGATGATTCACGACATCGACCTGATCCTGGGGATGGTCAAGAGCCCCGTGCGATCGCTGGCGGCCAACGGCACCTCGGTGCTGTCCGACGAACTCGACATCGTCAATGCCCGGCTGGAATTCGAGAACGGCTGCGTGGCCAACGTCACCTCGAGCCGGGTCAGCGTGAAGTCCGAACGGCGGATGCGCATCTTCCAGCCGGAGGCCTACATCTCGATCGACTTCCAGAACTGCGGCCTGGCCGTACACCGGATCGGCGATCGGGAGATGTTTCCGGGGGTGCCCGAGATCCTGCGCGAGGAGTCGTCCTTCGAGGAGAACGATGCGCTCAAGCGCGAGATCGAGTCCTTCGTATCGGCGATCAGGGAAGGGACGCCCGTAGTCGTGACCGGCGAGGACGGCCTGCGCGCGCTGGAAACGGCCATGCACATCAGTGCCATGGTGGACGCCTCACCCATGGGCGGGGAAGTCCGCTCGGCATGAAGCCGATCCCGATGGTCGATCTCGGTGTGCAGTACGAACGCCTCCGTCCAGAGCTCGATGCCGCCATCGCCGAAGTCATGGCCGGCACGCGCTACATTCTCGGGCCCAACGTCCAGGCCCTGGAGGCCGAGCTGGCCGAATTCCTCGGCGTCGGGCACGCCATCAGCTGCGCCTCCGGAACCGACGCCCTTCACCTGGCATTGCGGGCGGCGGGCATCGGTCCCGGAGACGAGGTCATCACCTCGCCATTCACGTTCATCGCCACGGCCGAGGCGATCTGCTATTGCGGCGCCGAGCCGGTCTTCGTGGATATCGACCCGCAAAGCTTCAATCTCGATCCCGAAGGTGTCGCCGCCGCGATCACCGAGCGCAGCCGGGCCATCCTGCCGGTTCACCTGTTCGGGCAGCCGGCCGATATGGCGGCGCTCTCGGCCATTGCCGAACCGCGCGGGCTGATGCTGATCGAGGACTGCGCCCAGAGCTTCGGGGCCGTCCATGAAGGGCGGCAGACCGGCAGCATCGGCCAGGCGGGCGCCTTCAGCTTCTTTCCGAGCAAGAATCTCGGCGCCTGCGGGGACGGCGGGCTGATCACCACGAGCGACGACGCCATGGCCGACGAGATTCGCATGCTGCGCAATCACGGCCGCCGCGTGGACGGTTACGAACACGAGGTGGTCGGCTACAACAGCCGCCTCGACGAGCTGCAGGCCGCCATCCTCCGGGTCAAGCTGGGGCATATCGACGAATTCAACCGCCAGCGCCGGCGCGTGGCGGCCGCCTATCGTGATCGCCTGGCCGATACGCCGCTCGAGACGCCCTTCGAAGACGGTCTCGGCCGGCACGTCTATCACCAGTTCACCACGCTGGTGCCGCGGGGCCGGCGCGAGGTCTTCCAGGCCGCCCTGCGCGAGGCGTCGATCGCCAGCGCCGTGTACTACCCGACGCCCCTGCATCGCCAGCCGGCGTTTTCGGACTACAGCCGCGCCGGCTCCCTGGCGCACAGCGAGCAGGTGGCCGAACGCTGCCTGTCGCTGCCGATCTTCCCGGAAATGACCGAGGCCCAGATCGACCGCGTCGCCGATGTCCTCGAGCAGGCCGCCTGAACCCCGAACCCTCTAACCCGAAACCTGAATGCCATGACTCCCGATGATTTCGTTGCCCGAATGGGCCGGACCCGAGCCTCCGCCATCCTTCGGACCGACAACGCGGATGCCGCGCACAAGGCCATGGAAGCGGCTGTGCGAGGCGGGTTCACGATCTGCGAGTTCACCCTGACCGTGCCCGACGTGTATCGGCTCATCGCCGATTTCTCGAGGCGCTATCCCGACGTGGTTTTCGGGGCGGGTACGGTGCTCACGGTCGGGGAAGCGGAGCAGGCGGTGGAAGCCGGGGCGAAGTTCCTGGTGTCGCCGGTCACCGACGAGACGGTGATCGAAGCGGCCTCACGCCTGGGTGTGGCGGCCATGCCCGGCACGCATACCCCGACCGAGATGCTGCGCGCCCACCGCGCCGGGGCCGGCCTGCAGAAGCTGTTTCCCGCGCCCGGAATCGGTCCGGATTTCGTCAAGGCCTGTCTGGGGCCCATGCCGTTTCTCAACATCGTGCCGACCCACGGGGTGACCGAGGCGAACGCCGCCGACTGGCTGGCCGCCGGGGCGCACGCGATCGGCTTCGTGGCGCCGCTTTTCGACCCGCAGCTCGTGGCCGCGGGTGACTTCGACGGAATCGAGGAGCGGGCGAGGCGACTGCTTTCGGCACTCGATCACCACGACACCTCCGAATAGGGTCCCGGCGGGCACGCTGCCAGTTGCTCATGTCGCCAGGGCGTTGGTGGCCAGCAAGGTGCCCGCCATTTGGGTGAGCGAGCACGGTTTCATGGTCTCACTCGGATCGTAGGCACACCGGGAACCCAGCTTGCTCGTCTTTGGCTAATTCGTGATCGACGAGCCTGTGGCTGCCTTCCTCGGGCACCATGACGTCCATGGCCGCACCCATTTCCGGCGCCGGGGAGGACGGTCTGCGTGCCGCGCCATTCGTTCTCGACGTTGCCTTCGTGCCTGACGCGGTCGGAGGGCGCCCTGCGACGGGTTTGCAAGTAGCACGGCGGCAAGTCCAACTGCGCCGCAGGGCGCGCACTTGACCCGAATCAGGCGGATTCATGCGCCGGGTAATACATCGTCTCCCGACTGGCATAGCGGCAGGTCCGGACGCCGGTCTCGCTCGGGCAGTTGCCTGCGGATGCCGTGCAGGGCGGTACGCAGTCCCTCTTCGAGCACCGGATGATAGAAGGGCAGTTTCAGCGCGTCGATGACCCCCGTCTCCTGCTGGATCAGCCAGGCCAGTTCGTGGGCCAGATGTTCGGCGCCCGCGCAGGCCATTTCGGCCCCCAGCAGTACGCCGCCGGCGTCGGCATGCACCTTCATCAATCCATGCGCATGACCCATGATGATCGAGCGGCCCTGTCGGGAGAAATCGCATTCACCGGTGAGCGCGCCCTCCGGCAGCTCGTCGCTTCGGAGTCCAGCCCAGGCAACCTGGGGCTCGGTGAACACGATGCCCATCGGTGTGCGCCGGGCCATGCACTCGGCGTCCGGATTGAGGGCCTGCCAGGTCGCCAGCCGTCCCTCGTCGGCCGCTTCGTGCATGATCGGGCGAACTTCGTTGACGTCGCCGGTGAACCAGACCGGCGCGTCGCCGGCTCGCAGGGTGTCGGGATCGAGTCGGGGGAGGCCGCTTTCGGTCAGCGTCACGCCAAGCGCATCGAGGCCGAGCTCCGCGACAGCCGGCCGGCGTCCGATGGCGGCGATCACGACATCCACGTCGAAGGACACAGAGCCGAAATCGATGCGGGCGCCGTCAGCGCCCGGTCCGGGCTTCGCGTCGGCCCCGAGGTGCAGTTCCAGCTGCGCGCCGAACGCCTGGCGGAGCGCCTCGTTGACCCCGGCATCGCCGATGCCGGCGAGGCGCTCGTCGCGCCCGAACAGGTGCACCCGCGACCCCAGCATGGCGAGTGCCTGGCCGATCTCGCAGCCGATGGCCCCGGCGCCGATCACGCCCACGCGAGCGGGAACGTCGGCCATTTCGAACAACTCGTCGCTGGTCAGTAATCGATCGCCCAGCGAACGCCAGTCTTCCGGAACGACGGGGCGGCTGCCGATCGCCACCACGAAGCCGTCCGCGGTGTAGGTCGTTCCTTCGACCTCGATCCGATCAGGGCCGGTGAAGCGGGCTGCTCCACGGACGTAGCGTTCTTCCATCTTCTCCACCGCGCGAACGGGCCCGGCCGCGAAACGATCGCGCAGTGCGCGGACCCGTGCCATCACCCGGCCTCCATCGAGCCGGCCGGGCGCCCCGTCCAGCACCCCGTCCTCGTGCAGCCGGCGGCTGGCGTGAACATCCCGCGCGATCTGGAGCAGGGCCTTCGACGGCATGCAGCCGACCCGGGCGCAGGTGGTTCCCAGCGGACCGGGGTCGACCATCAGAACGTCGTCGGTCTGCGCACGGGCCTGTTTCCAGGCGCTGAGGCCGGCGGTGCCGGCCCCGAGAATGATCAGTCGATGGTGCGGCATGGGCGATTACCTGAGGTCAGCGAAACGCCAGACTAACCCGCTCAGTGGTGCCACGTCAGGCTGACCATGGCCCAGCGACCGGGCTCGGCCAGCAGGGGCAGGGTCGGGTCGTCGGCCGGGCGACCGATGACCTGGCCGGTGCGCCAGTACTGGCGATCGGTCAGGTTGAACAGGCCCAGGCCGATTTCGAGGTCCTCGCGGGGGAACCAGCGCGTCAGCCAGTCGACCGTCAGGTAGCCCGGTGGCGAGAACAGCGGTTCGCCCGCTTCGTCCACCAGGTTCTTCTGGCCGCGTCGCGCGGTTGCCACCAGGCGGGTTTCCACGCGGGCGTCGGGCGAGACCCAGCCGAGTTCCGCGATCACGCCCGGCGGCGTCACCCCGGGCAGGTTGCGGCCCGTGTCGCGGTCCTCGCCCTGCGACCATTCGGCCGCCAGCTCGGCATTGAAACCGGCGCCGAGCGCCTGGCGCCACCGCAGCTCGCCGCCTTCGATGCGGACACGGTCGCGGTTGATCGACTGGAACAGCAGGAAGCCGCTGGCCGGATCGAAGCCCAGCGGCGCGCGCGACTGGATGAAATTGCGGTAGTCGTTGCGGTAGAGCGCGAGCTCCGCCAGGGTGTCGCGGCCGCGCCAGCGGAATCCGGCCTCGAAGGTGCGGCCCTTTTCGGGTTCGAGATCCGGGTTGGAGATGGCGCGCACGTTGAACTGCGGATATTCCAGGCCGATGTTCACGTCCCCGAAGGGCGGGGCGCGCAGGCCGCGCGCGTACTGGGCGAAGAATTCCATGGAATCCCCCAGCGGCCAGACCAGCCCCAGCCTCGGCAGCCAGCTGCTCGTGCTCAGCTCGGTCGTCTTGACATCGGGAAACGAGGCCTCGAACAGGGGGTCGTCGAGCAGCGAGAGGTCGTAGTACTCGTAGCGGATGCCGGGACTGAGCGTCGGACCATTGCGCCAGAGCCGGATTTCGTCGTGCAGGTAGACGCCCAGTTCGTCGATCCGGCTGCGCGGGAAGTCGCGCAGGGGCAGGGACTCGCCGATGATGACGCTGGTGCTGTCACCGGTCTCGAGGTTGGTCTGCAGGCCGTCGCGCTTGTTCACCACCTCCGAGCGGCTGAATTCCAAGCCGTATCCGAGACGGTGGGAGACACCCAGGGCATCGAAATCGGACTCGAGGTCGGCGCCCAGGCCGATGGTGTCCTGGCTGAACTCGAAGCGACGGAAAACCTCGACCGGGGTGGGCGCGTTGGGGCGCCGGTCCAGCGTCTCCTGGAGCACGTCGCTGCGCTGGTGCCAGAGCCGCCACTGCCCGCGGCTGACCGGCCCCAGGCTCGCCAGCTCCTGGTCGAGCAGGGCACGCCACTGGTGGCGCCGGTCGTCGCCGAGCAATTCCTCGGTGAAGGTCAGGCGGCCGCTGCCGATCATGGCCCGAATGTCGGCGTCGCGCGTTTCGCGCATGCCGTCCAGCGTCAGTCGAAGCCGGCCCAGCGTGGTATCCAGTCCGCTTCGAAGCAGCACGGCATGGTGGTCACGGTCGAGAAGATCGACCGGTGTGTCTTCCGGGCGCTCGGCGACTTCGGTTTCCGAGCCGCGCCGAGCCGCGCCGGCGATGAGGACATCCAGATCGCCGCGCCGGAAGGCGGTCGCCGCGGTCACGCGGGCGCGGTCGCTGTCGCTGGCCCCGCTCAGCGTCAGCCGGGTGCCGCTGCGGCCGTCGGTGATGATGTCGGCCGCATCGATGGTAGTGACGGCCACGACGCCGCCCAGGGCCTTGGAGCCGTACAGTGTGGAAGCCGGGCCGCGCAGGATTTCCACGCGCCGGGTCAGGCCGAGCTCGAGCAGTCCGCGGCCCGTGTCGGCGAAGCTGCCGACATCGAACTGGTCGGCCACCGGGACGTTGTCGATGACGACGGCGGTCCGGTTGCCGCTGATGCCGCGGATGCGGAAGCCGTTGAAACCGAAGCGTGTGCCGCCGCCGTCCAGGGCCACGCCCGGCTCGTAGCGAACCAGGTCGGCGGCGTCGAAGACCATGTCGCGCGAGAGGCGTTCCTCGCCGATGATCGTGACCGTGCCCGCCACCTCGGAGAGCTGGCGCGGCTGTCGGTGAGCCACGACGGTGATCGGATCGAGTTCGCGCGCCTGTTCCTCGCGTTCGGTCTCGTCATCCGGCCCGGTTTGCGAAAGTGCGGGAATGGCGGTCAGCAGGCCGGCAAGAATAAGGATGTTTCGATACATTTTTGAAAGGCTCTACAGTGAAGCGCCCCGGACGACCGGGGCGCTGTTTGAAGGTATTCGATGAAGCGGAGCGGTCAGTAGATGTCCTTCCGGGTGTTGTAGTTGTTGAACTTGCCCGTGGGCGTGATGATTCGCTCGCCCTTGATGACGTGCTTGAGCTCGCGGGTTTCGTCGTCGACGATCACGATGGCCGATTCCTCTTCCATGCCGGACCAGACCGAGAACCAGACTTCATCGCCGGCCTTGTTGTATTCCGGCTGGACGATGCGCTTGGGCCCGGGTCCGAGCTCAGCCCATTCGGCGATGGGCAGGACTTCGTAACCGGCATCCAGGTCGTTGATGTCGAATACCGCGACTGACTGGGCGATTTCTTCCTCCGGATGCAGCGGCGTGTCGACCCAGAGATTGTCCGACTCGGGGTGGGTCTTGATGAACAGCGATCCGCCGCCCTGGCCTTCGAGGATCTCGACGACCTTGAAGGCGTGTTCGGGGTGGTTGTCCGGGTCGGTGCCGATGAGCGTGATATTGGCGTTGCCCAGCGCGCTCGTTCCCCAGACCGGGCCGTATTCCGGGTGGATGAAGTTGGCGCCGCGGCCCGGGTGCGGAATGCGCTCGACCGGCACGAGGGCCTCGAGTTCGCGATCCTTGGCGTCGACCACCGCGATGCGGTCGGACTCGTTGGCGGCGGTCATGAAGTAGCGACCGCTGGCGTCCCAGCCCCCGTCATGCAGGAAGGGCGCGGCGCCGATCGTGGTCACCTGCAGGTTGTCGATGTCCTCGTAGTTGACCAGCAGGATCTGTCCGGTTTCCTTGACGTTGACGATGAACTCCGGGTGCTGGTGCGAGCCGACGATGGCGGCCACGCGGGGTTCCGGGTGGTACTCCTGCGTGTCGACGGTCATGCCGCGGGTCGAAACGATCCGCTTGGGTTCGAGGGTCTGGCCGTCCATCAGCACGTAGTGCGGTGGCCAGTAGGCGCCGGCGATGGCGATTTTGTCCTCGTATCCCTCGTAGCGGGAATTCTCGACCGAACGGGCTTCCATGCCGATCTTGATCTCTGCGACCACCTGCGGGGGGTTCATGTACAGGTCGATCAGGTCGACCTTCGCGTCGCGGCCGATGGTGGCGAAGTAGCGCCCCGAGCTCGACGCGCGCGAGATGTGCACGGCATAGCCGGTCGGCACGAAGGAAATGACTTCCTTGCTGTCGCCGTCGATGATGGCGACCTCGCCGGCGTCACGCAGCGTGACCGCGAACATGTTGTCGACGTCGTAGTCGTGCTGCGGCGAGTCCGGCCGCTCTTCGGGGGCCACGTGGACGGTCCAGCTATCGAGCATTTCCGGCATGCCCCATTCCGGCGGCTGCGGGGGCTCGTGCTGCAGGAAGCGCGCCAGCATGTCGATTTCCTCGTCGCTGAGTTCGCCGGAAGTGCCCCAGTTGGGCATGCCCGCCGGCGAACCGTAGTTGATCAGCGCCTTGAGGTACTGCGTGCCCTTCTCCTGCGTGATGTCCGTCGTCAGGGGCTTGCCGGTCGCACCCTTGCGGAGGACGCCGTGGCAGCCGGCGCAGCGTTCGAAGTAGATCTGCTGCGAGCGCTCGAATTCGGCTTCGGTCATGGCGGGCGCGCCGGGCGTGACCACCTGCTTGCCGCCCTCGATGGGGGAGGGCGTGCCGCGATATTTCATTTCGCCCTCGGTGGCGCCCGGGTGGCGCTGGCCTTCCGAGCGGTCGGTCGCACCGAGCTGTTCGCGCTGAGCGGCGATCTGTTCGGCGGTCACGGTCGTGCCCTCGTTGCCCCATGAATTGAGGACGTAGGTCGCAATATCGGCGACTTCCTGGTCACTGAGATAGCTCATCGCGGGCATCACGCCGTTGTAGGTGACGCCGTCGACGGTCAGCTCACCCTGACGGCCGGCCAGGACGTTCTCGATGACGTACTCGGCGTTGCCCATGATGTTGCTGTTCCCAGCCAGCGGGGGAAACGCCCCGGGCAGGCCGGTGCCGTCGGCCTGGTGGCAGGCCTGGCAATGGGTCTTGTAGAGCTGTTCCCCGGCGCTCATGTCACCGGCTGCGCCCTTGGCGACCTCGGCGGAGTGGACCGCCGTGTCGTCCTGCATGGCGGTGGAGCTGGAGGAATCGGCACCGCAGGCCGTGGTCACGGCCAGCGACAATCCGATCGCGCCCAGCCAGTGGATCGTCAAATGCTGCATTTTCATGTTGTCTGCCCTCCTTCGGGTATGACGGCGAATCACCTGGGCTCATATTAGATGCTTAATTGATGCACCTTTTGAGCCAGATCAAATACCGGCGACAATGCTCATGCCCGTACTCGCCTCGAAGACTGCCTTATGCCATCGATATTGCCACAAAAATTCAGGCCGGATACTCCATTCCGCAATTCCCGATCCTCGCTTGACACAATCGCCCCCGTTACCGATAATGCCCCGCTTCGCAACGCGCCCGTAGCTCAGCTGGATAGAGTACCTGGCTACGAACCAGGCGGTCGGAGGTTCGAATCCTTCCGGGCGCGCCAAACAAAGAAGAGGCCCCATCCCCGAATGGGGCTTTTTCGTATCCGGAGTTTCGATTCGAACCTCCGACCAATAGACAATCGGTTCGAGATTCGCGCGAAGTCGCGAATCCGCTGGCGCGCAGCGCCAGTCCGAAGGACAAGCGGCCGCAGGCCGCGCAGCCATCCTTCCGGGCGCGCCAAACAAAGAAGAGGCCCCATCCCCGGATGGGGCTTTTTCGTATCCGGGGTTTCTGTTTGTCCGTGCGTCAGTAGTCCGTGCGTCAGTAGTCCGTGCGTCAGTAGTCCGTACGTCTGTGGTCAGTACGTCCGTAGTCAGTGGTCAGTACGTAAGTGGTCAGTACGTCAGTGGTCAGTACGTCCGTAGTCAGTGGTCAGTGCGTCTGGTGCGCGGCTGCCCCGGAACTCTGAAGCCCCGGACTCGATCCGGGGCCTTTTCGCGGTTGGCGGCTTCGTCAGGGAAGGTCCCGGCTCTCCGCTGTCGCTCCGGCCGGGACTACCGGTGCTGATGCACTGACCACGGACGCACAGACGCACTGACGCACTGACCACGGACGCACAGACGACGGACGCACCGCTCTAAGTCCACCCAAACAGCCAACCACGGGTAGTATCGTTACGTCACCGAAACACAGTTGGCCGCCATGAACCCTTC
>JAAAPE010000067.1 GCA_009908385.1 Gammaproteobacteria bacterium | reverse complement strand
GCGCAAGCACGATGTTGAAACCAAGGGTCCTGAGCAGCTGACCTTCGGCTTCGGTCTTGCTCTGTTCGACGATGAGGTACCAGCCGAACTCCGGCACCAGGCGGCTGTTGACGAAGACCGTCTCGCCAGCCTCATTCTCATAGGTGAGCGAGGTACTCGGGTTGGCCAGGATGCGCGTGGCGAACTTGTCCAGGCCCGCCCGATCCTGGAGGTCGGGGTGCGCTCCATCGTCTTCGCTGGTCAGCGTGACGGCCCCGTCGCGGTCGACGAAGTAGATCTCGCGGCTGTAGCGGCGCTCGTAGGACTCGATCAGCTCCACGACCTGTTCGACGGCCAGACCGATGCCAGTCAGGCCGAGAAAGCGGCCGTCGCTGTCGACCACGCGATAGTTGATGAAGATACTCAGGCGCGAACGGTCGGCCGTGTCATGGTCGATGTTGATCTCGTAGTTGTCGTTGAGACCGCGGGCGCGGAAATACCAGCTGTCCGCGGGTTCGTCGGACTCGACCTGCTTGATGACCCCCGTGGGGTGGTAATAGTTGCGCGTGGCCTCCGACACGAAGAAGGCCGTCGTCGTGCGGTACTTCTGCTGGATTTCGCGCAGGTAGCGGACGATGGCCTCGGGGTCCTGTTCGCCGGCCTTCACCCAGTCGCGCACGAAGGTATCGCTGGCCATCAGCGAGGAAATCAGGATCGAGCGCAGCAGGTCACGCTCGATTTCGGAATAGACGTTGTCGCTGGTCAGCGGCAGGATCTCGCCGGCGATCCGCTCGTCCATGGCGTCCTCGGCCACGAAGTAGCTGACCACGCTGATGGCGAGGAAGCCCACGCCCAGAAGCGCGAGCAGCGCCATGACAAAACGATTCCTGGCTGGCAACATTAAGAAGGTCCGTCGCCCCGCTGGTCCGGGCGGATGGGAAAGATGCAATTTTTCTACCGGGCCGGCAAATCTAATGGAAATCGCCCATGCCTGCAACGCTCTCGCGCTTCCTGCCGCCGGAAAACGAGCTGGACGAGCAGTTCATCCTGGCCGGCGGCCCCGGCGGGCAGCACGTCAACCGCACCGAGACCGGGGTGCAGCTTCGCTACGACGTGCTCAACTCCGATTTCCTGTCCCAGCCGGTCAAGATCCGCCTGCTCGACCTGGCCGGCCGTCGCGCGGACACCGACGGGGTCATCACCATCGAGGCGAAGAGCCATCGCAGCCAGCACCGCAACCGGGAGGAAGCACGCGAGCGGCTGGCCGAGCTGATCGAGAAGGCGCACCACAAGCCGAAGAAGCGGATTCCGACGCGGCCGAGCCGCGCGGCAAAGAAACGCTGGAAGAAGAAGAAGCAGCGGCGCAAGGAGATCAAGCGGGCAAGAAAGCCGCCGAAGATCGACGAATGAACGCGTCACGGGGACGCGGCCGGCTTGCGCCATTGACCCGATGAATGGGTTTGGTCGACGCCATCGATTGCTTTGTTCGCCGGGCTCTGACATCTTGTAGCGCTCGTCAGTGATCCGAAGGAGACCCTCTTGAGAAGCCTTTCACACTGGCTGGCGGCAATCCTGCTGCTGGTCGCAATCCCTGCTGCCGTGACGGCACAGACGCGCGCCTTCGTGGGCGCGACGATCATCCCCGTCGACGGTGATCCGATCGAAAACGGCGCGCTGGTCGTGGTCGACGGCAGGATCGAAGCCGTCGGCCCGGCCGGCGAGGTCAACATCCCGACGTCTGCGACCGTTACCGAGCTGGATGCCGGCACCGTGATCATGCCCGGCATCGTCGACACGCACAGCCACGTCGGGGATGTCTCCGGCGGCGACCGCTCCGGGCCGATCCAGCCCGAGGCGCGGGCGATGGACTCGGTCAACGTGCTCAGCTCCGGCATCAAGCGCGCGCTCGCCGGCGGCATCACCAGCGTCAACGTCATGCCCGGATCGGGCCACCTGATCAGTGGACAGACGGTCTATCTCAAGCTCCGCGACGGGCAGTCGATCACCGACCTGGCCTATCGCTTCGACGACGGCGGCATCGCCGGCGGCATGAAGATGGCCAACGGCACCAACCCCATTCGGCAGCCGCCTTTCCCGGGCACCAGGGCCAAGTCGGCCGCGCTGGTGCGCGCGGAATACATCAGGGCGCAGGAGTACGCCGACCAGGTCGAAAACGCCGAAGAAGGCGAAGCGCCGCCGCGAGACCTCGGGCTGGAAGCCCTCGGAGAGGTTCTCAGCGGCAAGCGCATGGTCCACTTTCACAGCCACCGCCACGACGACTTGATGACGGCGATGCGCCTGCAGGATGAATTCGGATTCCGCATGGTGCTGCATCACACGTCCGAGGCCTACCGCGTGGCCGACCAGATCGCTGAAGCCGGGGTGCCGGTCTCGCTGATTCTCATCGACAGCCCGGGCGGCAAGCTCGAGGCAAGGAACCTGCTGGCGGAGTCCGCGCCCGCGCTCGAGCGGGCCGGCGCGAAAGTCGCCCTGCACACCGACGACTGGGTGACCGATTCTCGCTACTTCCTGCGCATGGCCGGCATGGCCATCCGCGCCGGCATGTCGCGCGAAGCCGCGCTGGAATCGCTGACCATCCGCGGCGCCGAGATGCTCGACATCGCCGACCGCGCCGGCACGCTCACCCCCGGCAAGGACGCCGATTTCGTGATCCTCTCCGGCGACCCGTTCAGCGTCTACACGCGCGTACTCGAGACCTGGGTCGAAGGCGAACGGCGCTTCGACCTGGACGACGAGGAAGACCGGCTGGTCGCCGAAGGCGGCTTCAACGCGCTGTCCGACGACGACGGCAACGGTCACATTCACGGCCACGGCCACGGAGACGCGGAATGAAAACGATCATGAAAACCACCGCCGTACTGCTCGGCCTGGCCGCCCTCGCCCTGCCCGCCCTGGCGCAGGACATCGCCGTGCGCGCCGGCAAGCTCTACACCGCGCCCGGCGCGATGATCGAGGACGGCGTTGTCCT
>JAAAPE010000085.1 GCA_009908385.1 Gammaproteobacteria bacterium | reverse complement strand
GGGTTTTCCCTGAAACCTGAACCCTGAAACCTGAACCCTACGCAGTCAATCCGTATCAAACACGAACCGATCCCGCCCGGCCGACTTGGCGGCATACACGGCCCGGTCGGCGCGCCGGAGGACGCCTTCGGCGTCGGTGGCGCAGTCGGCGTCGCACAGCGTGATGCCCAGGCTCGACGAGACGCGGACGATGCCGGCCTCGATGCGGATGGGAATGCGCACCGACTCGAGGATGCGCTCGAACACCGATTCGCCCTGCGGCTCGCGCAGGATGATCAGGAACTCGTCGCCGCCGAGGCGGCAGACCGAATCGTCGGCGCGTACCAGGTCCTGCAGGCGCTGCGCGACCGTCTTGAGCACGTGGTCGCCGGAATCGTGCCCGTAGTGGTCGTTGACCGGCTTGAAGTCGTCGAGGTCCATCATGCACACCGCGAAGGTCACGCCCGAGCGCTGCGCCTGGGCGATGGCGTGCTGCAGGCGCTCGTCGGCCATGCGGCGGTTGCCCACGCCGGTGAGCGGGTCGTGGTTGGCGGCCTTGCCCAGGCGGTGTTCCTGGGCCTTGCGCAGGGTGATGTCGGCCATCACCGTCACGTAGTGCGACAGGCGGCCGTCGTCGTCGCGCACGGCCGAGATCGAGACCTCCGCCGGAAAGGTCTCGCCGCTGTTTCCCTTGATGAACACCTCGCCGTGCCACGCGTCCTCGGCCCGGAGCGCCGAGCGGATCTCCGCCGCCTTGCGCCTGCGGTCCTTTTCGGGCAGCAGCTTGTCGGCCGTTTCGCCGCGGATGTCGTCCTGGCTGTAGCCGGTCAGGCGCTCGAACGCGCGGTTGACGTCACGGAACTGGCCGTCGACGTCGCTGATGATGATGCCTTCGTGGCTCGACTCGAACACGCTCGCGGCGGTGCGCACGCGCTCGAGCGCGCGGTGCAGCTCGGTGATGTCGCGGATGTGCCCGTGCCAGATGATGCTGCCGTCGGGCTGGCTCGACGGCGTGGCGGTGCCTTCGACCCAGCGCAGGCCCAGCTCGGGGTGTTCGACCCGGTAGACCATGCGCCAGGTCTCGAGCGATTGGGCCGAGCGCTCGATCGACCGCGACACCTCGTCCAGGTCGCCGGGGTGAATCCGTTCGAAGGCCGGCGAGGAATCCTGGAAGACTTCCTCGGGACGGCAGCCGAAGATCTCCTGCAGGCCCTGCGAGGCGAAGGGAAAGTGCGCGCTGCCGTCGGGACGCAGCCGGAACTGGTAGATCACGCCCGGGACGTTGCTGGAGAGCTCGTCGAAGCGCTGCAGCCAGCCGTCGCGCTCTTCCTGGGCGACGCGGCGGGTGGTCACGTCCAGGTGCGTGCCGAACATCCACTCGGGCTTGCCGTCGGGCGTGCGCGTCATCACCTGGCCGCTGTCGTGCACCCACACCCAGTGGCCGTCCTTGTGGCGCAGCCGAACCTCCATCTCGTAGTGCGGAGCTCGGCCGAAGAAGTGCCGCTGCAGGCGCTTCTTGCACTCGACCAGGTCGTCGGGGTGGGCCAGCTTCTTCCAGGTGTCGATCGAGACCGGTTCGAGCTCCTCGAGCCGGTAGCCGACGATCTCGGCCCAGCGCCGGTCGTAGCGCGTCTCGCCGGTCTGCACGTTCCACTCCCAGGCGCCCGAGCGCGAGCCCCGCAGGTAGCGCGCCAGGCGCCGGCTCGATGCCAGCGCCCGCCGCCGCTGCCGCAGGACGACGAGCAGGGCCAGCAGCGCCGCGAGCAGCAACCCGAGCGCCAGGCCCAGCGCGACGACCACCACGGGAAAACGCTCCCAGGCCTCGCCCCAGGCGATGTCGGCGGTCAGTACGACCCCGTCGGCGGCCGCCACCGACGGCGCGGCCTGCCCGAAAAGGGCCAGGAAAGCGAATCGCATTCGCCGCTCCGGCAATCCAAGTTTCATGACTGGATGCTCCCCCTCCGCCGGTTTGGCCAGTCGCCAACCCGTCGAATTCAGTGCCAACTTCGAGCGATTATGCCCGAAGATCACCCGATTGTAGGGCCTTCGCCGGCCAATGTCCTTGACATCCGGCAATTTGCCGGGACGGTGCGCCGTGGAAGGTTGCGGCGCGCCGACGCTCCGCGCTCCCAGCGGGGCGGCGGTCCGTGCGTTGGTGGTAACCCTCGTAGGATGCGTGAAGGCCGCAGGCCGTAACGCATCTTCGCCGCGCCGGGAATGATGCGTTGCGCTGGCGCTCCACGCATCCTACGAATGTACCCCAACACCTGTAGTCCCGGCCGTAGCGAACGCGGAGAGCCGGGACCTTCTCCAAGGATGGCGCCAGCTCAGGGAAGGCCCCGGATCAAGTCCGGGGCTACAGGGTGGTGGAAGCTATTGATCCAATGTAGTCCCGGCCCCGAGCCGGGACCTCCCCTACGAAGGCGCCAACATCGAGAAGGCCCCGGATCAAGTCCGGGGCTACAAACCGTGGAAGCTGAAAACCAAGCGCGTCGATGGCCAGCCCCCGCCCGGCCGCTTACAATACCGGGTTCGCCAACGACAACGGCTGTGCAGTGGACTCCCAGCGCTTCCAACAACTCGCAGAACAGGGCTACAACCGCATCCCGGTCTGGCGCTCGATCGCCGCCGACCTGGACACGCCCCTGTCGGTCTACCTGAAGCTGGCCGACGGCCCCAACGCCTTCCTGCTGGAATCGGTCGAGGGCGGCGAGAACTGGGGCCGGTATTCCATCATCGGCCTGCCGTGCCGCCGCGCCTGGCGCGCGACCGGGCGCACGCTCGAAGCCCTGGAGTACGGCCGCGTCATCGGCACCCGCGACGACGTCGACCCGCTCACCGAAATCGACGCCCTGGTGCAAAGCCGCAAGGCGCCCGAGCTCGATGAGCTGCCCGGCTTTTCCGGCGGCCTGGTGGGCTACTTCGGCTACGAGACCGTCGCCCACCTGGAACCCAAGCTGGACTTCTCGGCCAAGCCCGACGAACTGGGCGTGCCCGAGATCCTGCTGCTCGAGGCCGAGGAACTGGCCGTGTTCGACAAC
>JAAAPE010000154.1 GCA_009908385.1 Gammaproteobacteria bacterium | reverse complement strand
GCCGGCGGATCCTGTGAAGCGACGAGCCCTTCGGGCACGGCATCGCTGAATGTATCGAGGATCGGACTGGCAGACAGGGTGACCGCGGCCAGCTCTGTCACGGCCTGCGCCTCGCTCAGCAGCCCCACATCTGGGACCGTGACCGGCGGCAAGACCTCGAGCAGGTAGTTCTGGAAGGCGCGCGCACCCGCGCCGTCGGCCACCTCGATCACGACGGCGTGCGTGCCGAGATCACCGGCGGCCGGCGTCCAACTCACGGTGCCCAGTGCGTCGACGCTCATGCCGGCCGGCCCCTCGGCCAGGCTCCAGGCCAGCGACTCGCCGGGATCGGCGTCGACGGCCAGCACCGTGTAGCGATACTCGAAGCCCGGGGAGGCCAGCTCGGGCGGAGTGGAGAGAATGCGCGGCGGCGTGTTCGGCGGCAGGATGACAATCTCGACCGTCGCTTCGTTGGACTCGAGCTCGCCATCGTCGGCACGGTAGGTAAACGAATCGCTCTCCTCGATGCGCGCTTCGGGCAGGCGCTCGTTGACCATGAACTGGTTCAGGCCCGGCAGCAGCCAGTGGGGCTGCTCTTGAGCCGGGATGGTCAGGTCGTCGTTGACGTTGGTCACGTGGTAGCGATGTTCGTTCCAGATCGATCGCATCGGCGCCCAGTCGTCGGTCGGGCTCTCCCAGATGCTCAGCGCGGTGTCGAATCCGAACGAGAACCCGCCGGGCACCACCAGCTCGGAGGCTCCGTCAGCGTCGACGTCGGCGAAAACCGGCATGGTGTGATCGTCCGGCCGGGGATTGTTCATCATCAGTTGCAGTTTCTCGGTGCCGTCACGGCCGTCCCAGACGTAGAGGTTCGACGACTCGTCGATGAACAGGACTTCTGCGAAGCCGTCGCGGTCCATGTCGAACACGGTCGCGCCCATCGAGCGCGTGGTCACCGACTTGCTCCACTTGACCGACCCGTCGCGGCCGTCGAGCACCTCGAAGACGTTCACGTCGGCGGGCAACGGAAGCAGCACGTCGGCGTACCCGTCGGCATCGACGTCGGCGATCGAGATCGGCGCGGTGTTGAAACCGAACGGGCGGGCAACTTCCCAGGGGTCCCCCGCGGGCGTCAGCAGATCGGTACCGTCGTGGTTCCACGCAACGATGTTGCCGGGACTCGACAGCCCGCCTCGCGTTCGCACCAGCTCGGGGTACGGGTCGTCGTCGAGGTTGGCGACCAGCGGGAAGGTGGTCGCCCAGGAGTGCCCGAAATTGTCGACACGCTTCCACAGCATTTCGCCGTCGTGGGACCAGGCGACGTTACCGACCACGATCTCCGGGTCGCCGTCGAGATCCAGGTCGACGACGGTGACACGCGTCGGCGCGGCGTCGGCGATCGTGGTGCCGGGTTCGTGGACGACATGAAGCGTCAGGCCCTCGTGGTCGAAGACGTGGTAGCCAGCGGGGCCGAAATCGGGGGCGACGAGAATCTCCGGCAGGCCGTCCTGGTCGAGGTCGGCGACGGTGATCGCTGCGTTGCTGAGCTGGCGGTTGCCCCGCCGCGCCCCGTCCATGTAAAAAATGTCCGGAAGGTCCTCGCTGATCCACTTGAGCTGGCCGTCGTGCTCGAAGGCGTAGATCCGCAGCGCAGCGGTGGGCGAATTGTCTGCCTCGCCACCGATGACCAGGATTTCGGCGCGACCGTCGAGGTCGATGTCGGCCAGCGCCGGCTTGCTGAACCGGTCCAGCTGCCGGCCCGGCAGGGTCACGACCCATTCCTCGAGTCCCGTGATGCCGTCGATCGCGATCAGGAATCCGGTACAGCATCCGCTGCCGTCAGCGATGATCAGTTCGGACTGCGGGTCGTCGTCGAGATTACCGATCAGCGGGGTCCAGGTGGACGCCCCGTTGGATCGCTCGTAGGACAGGGTCTCGACCAGGCCGATCGTGCCCACCGGCTCGTCGGGCGTGTAGTCGAACCCGCCGTCGCCGAAGAGCGTCAGCGTGCCGTGCAGGGGCGAATCGACCAGCAGCGCGGAAAGCGGGTCGGAATTCGGATCGTAGTCGTTGCCCAGCAGCCCCGGCGCGGCAACTTCGAGCGTGTCGCCCCGCTCGACCCGGAACCCGGAATCGTCGACCGCAATCGGCGGCCGGTTGAGGTCGACCAGGACTTCGAAATCGGTCGTGTCGGCAAACCCGAGCGGGTCGGCCACTTTGACCGACACCAGGTGGGCGCCGAGCTGCGGCAGCGCCGGTGTCCAGTCGATCCGGCCGCTGACGGAGTCGATGGTCATGCCGGCGGGGGCGGCGAGCAGACGCCAGGCCAGGACGGGGTCGTCGGGATCGCTGGCGAAAGGCTGCACCTGCAGCGCCACGCCGGGCCGCGCGCCTCGGTCGTCGATAGGTGCCAGCACCGGCGGCGCATTCTCGGCGACGACCGTGATCGTGAACGACTCCGTGTCGAACCGCCCTCCGTCATCGCTGGCGCGTACGATCACCGGCGCCGAACCGATAGCGCCGGCCTGGGGCAGCCACTCCACCAGCCCGCTGCCGGCCTGGATGCTCATGCCCGCCGGCGCTGCATCGAGCGAGAAGCTCAGTTGGTCGCCGGGGTCCGGGTCGCTCGCGTCGACCATGAAGGACACCGGCTCGTCGGCGAGCACCGTGCGGTCGGCCAGCGCGGCGATCAGCGGCGCCGCGTTGGGGTCGATCACCGACACGCAGAAGGTATGGCGATTGCGCCGCTGATCGGTGTCGGTGACCAGCACGGTCGCCGAGATGGTCCCGACCTGGAGTTCGTTCGGCGCCCAGGTGACCACGCCGGTGGCCGGGTCGATGGTCATGCCCGGCGGCCCCTTCAGCAGCCTGAACTCAAGGCCGGCCTGTGATACGGGCGCGCTGGTGTCGATGTCGAAGCTCAGCAGGTTGTCGGCCGTCAGCGCCTGGTCGAAGACCGGATGGAACTGCGGCAGCTCGGCCGGGTCCTGGAAGCGGTCGACCATCAGCACGCAGCGTTGCTCGATCTGGGCCCAGGAAGGCACTGAGAAGAGAAGGGCCAGGGCAAGCAAGAAGGCGGTTCGTGTCCGAGTGCGCATCTCAGCGGTCCTCCCGAATGCCCGCGGCCAGGGGATTGGCGACGCGGAAGATGTCACGCGCCCGGTTGGTATCGCCGGAGATCAGATTGGTCGCGTCCGACTCGAACACGATCCAGGCGCCGTTCCCGGAGATGGCCGGTGCGGCGCTGTTTCCGTCGGACTCGCCGACGGCGGGCTGGCCGACGCGCACCGTCTGTCCGGTCGCGCGATCGTGGACGAAGATATCGGCCCGGCCGTTGGTGTCGCCGGGTACAAGGTTGGCGGCCAGCGAGCGGAAGGCGACGAATCGCCCATCGTCGGAGATCGACGCTTCGCTGCTGTGGTGGTCCGCCTGCGACCCGTCGGAGGCGACGCTGACCCGCGTCGTGGTGGCCGCCGTCCGATCGCGCACGAAGATGTCCCAGCGCCCGTTGTCGTCGCCGGCGACCAGGTCGCTGGCCTCCGAGCGGAACGCGACGACCATGGCGTCGGCCGAGACCGCGGGGTTGAAGCTCCCACCGTTGCCGGCGATACCTCCGGGCGTGGTGCTGACGAGCTCCAGCACCGCGCTCACGGTGTCCTTTACCACGACGTCCGGGCGGCTGTTCGTGTCGCTGGCGAGCAGGTCGGAGTAGGTCATGAACGCGACCCGGGACCCGTCATGACTCAATGCAGGGCGCCGGCTGTCGGCGTCGAGTTCGTCGCCGACCGTCAGTCGGCTGACGCGACGCATCGGCTCGACCGGCGAGGCGGCCCATGCGTAGACGAAGACATCGTGGGCGAAGTTGTTGTCGTCGTCGGGCGGCGCGGCCGCCGGCGGGGACACGCTCTGGAACTCGCCCCGCGAGCGCAACGCGAGGATTGCGCCGTCGCCGGACAATACCGGTTCCAGCCGGGCCTGCCTGGGAAAGGACGGATTGCCGCCGGAGTTCTGAAGGAAGAGAAGATAGCTGTTGGTGCCCAGCACGCGGTCGTAAAGCCCGGTCGACAGGATGGTCGCGTTTTCGTACGGGGTTTCGAACACCACGTAGCGTCCATCACCCGACAGCGACGGACGCTGGCTGAAATTCACCGATTCCGAGCCGTCGGGCTGCCGGCTGGCAATGACGGTCGTTACGCCGCCGAGATCTCGAACGAAGATGTCGGACCACTGGTTCGTGTCGCCGGCGACCAGGTTCGATGCGTTGGACCGGAACGCGACGATGCTGCCGTCGTCGGATATCGCGGCCTGGTAACTGTCGGCGTTGGCCTGGCTGCCGTCGCCGGCCAGGCTGACGCGCTCGACCTGGGCCCAGACCATCGGACTGGCCAGCAAGAGCGCGGTCACCATGGGTATGGCCCACCCCATCGGGCGGCGACATTCGGTTGGATCGTGCACGTCTTTCATCCCCTTGGGCAATTCGAACCTGGCAGCAGAAGCGCAAGCCGGCCGCGATTCGTGTCAAGTTCGTCCCGCAAACGCTGGCGCAGCGGCGCTTGTGGCCCCCGCAACGGCACGCTAGACTGGCTTGCATCGTCCACTCGAGGGGCAGGCCGTAGGCCTGAATATCGTGGCCGCACAACCCGGTGAGATCACCCAGGTTCTGAAACGCTGGTCGGAAGGCGATCGCGCGGCCGGCGACGAACTGATGAACCGGGTCTACGCCCAGCTCCGCCAGATCGCCCAGGTCCGCCTCTCCGGCGAGCGCGCCGACCACACCCTGCAGCCGACGGCGCTGGTCCACGAGGCCTGGCTCAAGATCGCGCAGGGCGAGACCGTCTCCTGGCACGACCGGGTGCATTTCATCGCCGTGGCCGCGCGGGCCATGCGCCAGATCATCATCGACAGCGGGCGGCGCCGGCAGGCGGCGAAGCGCCAGATGCCCGAGTCGCCGACGATCTTCCTGGCGGGCAGCGAAGGCGACCGCACGGTCGACCTGATGGCGCTCGACCAGGCGCTGCAGAGACTGGAAGCGCTGGACGAAGGCCAGGCCCGGGTCGTCGAGATGAAGTACTTCGGCGGGCTGACGATCGACGAGATCGCCGCCGTGATGGACGTGTCGCCGGCCACCGTGAACCGCCAGTGGCGATCGGCGCGCTCCTGGCTGTTCCTGGAACTGGGGGAACGCAGCGACCCGGAGGCGTCCCGGTGAACGACGCCGGCCAGGAGAACGAGCTGCCGGCCGACGTCGACGCCGCGGCGCTGAGGCTGCTGCCCGACTGTCTCGAGCTGCCCGAAGCGCAGCGCGAGGCCTGGCTCGAGCGGCGCTGCCCACATCGGCCGGACGTGCGCCGGCGCGTGCTCGAGCTGCTGGCGGCCGACCGCGACAGCGGCGCGTTCCTGGAGGGAAGCCCGGTGACCGCCGGCCCGGATCGCAGCGGCGAACGACTGGGTCCGTGGCGGCTGGAAGAGGAGATCGCCATCGGCGGCATGAGCCGGGTCTATCGCGCTTCCCGCGCCGACGGCGCCTACGAACAACAGGCCGCGGTCAAGCTCTTCGACGCCGCCCACCTCGACCGCGACGCGGCGGCGCGCTTCGCCGCCGAGCGCCGCATCCTCGCCTCGCTCGACCACCCGGGCATCGCGCGCATCCTCGACGGCGGCGAAACGGCCGACGGCACCCCCTTCGTGGTGATGGACTTCGTCCGCGGCGAGCCCATCACGCACTACTGCGAGCGCCGCGGCGTGGACCTCGCCGGGCGGCTCACGCTGATCCAGAAGACCTGCGAGGCCCTGCAGGCCGCGCATCGCCGCGGCATCGTCCACCGCGACATCAAGGCCGGCAACATCCTGGTCGACGAGAACGGGCAGCCGAAGCTGATCGACTTCGGCATCGCCAAGATCCTCACCGAGGAAGGCGCCGGCGATCCCGACCTGCCCAGGACCCGCGCCGGCGCGCAGATCCTCACGCCCGAATACGCCAGCCCCGAGCAGTGGCGCGGCGAGACGGTCAGCCCGGCTTCGGACGTCTTCTCGCTCGGCGTGATGATGTACGAACTCGTCACGGGCACGCGCCCCTTCCAGGTCGCCGGTCTGACCACCGGCGAGATGGAGCGCGCGGTCTGCAGCACGATTCCGCTCGACCCCAGCACCATCGTGGCGCGCCGCAAGTCCGCACCGCCGCCCGGACTGCCGGCTGCCCGCGCGCTGAAGCGACGCCTGCGCGGCGACATCGACCGAATCGTGATGACCGCCATGCGGCTCGACCCGGCCGATCGCTACGGATCGGCCATCGACCTGGCCGAGGACGTCGAACGGCACCTGTCCGGCAAGGCGGTTCGCGCCCGGGGTGCGTCGCGACTCTATCGGGCCGGCCGCTTCGTGTCGAGGCACCGCGCCGGCGTGGCCGTCACGGCGGCCGTCTTCGGACTGCTCCTCGCGGCGCTCGGCGTGGTGGAAACCCAGCGCGAGCTCGCCCGGCAGCAGGCCGAACGCGCCGCCTCGGCGACCGCCTTCCTGACCGAGATGATCCAGCGCGCCGACCCGTTCGAGAACGCCGATTCGCCCACCCTCGCCGGGGCGCTCAAGCTGGCCGCCGAGGATATCGGGACGCGCTTCGCGGGACAGCCCGGACTGGAAGCGGACATGCGCTACGCCGTCGGCTACGCGCTGCAGAATCTCGGTGAGGTCGAGGCGGCCAGGAGCCAGCTCGAGCGCGCCCTGGAACTGCGGGAGGACAGGGGCGACGCCGTCGACCGCGCCGAGGCCCACGACGGCCTGGCGATCGTGGCCTGGTGGGAGAGCGACTTCGAGGCCGGCGCCGCGCACTTCGAACGGGCGCTGGCCCTGCTCGACGGCGCCGCGAGCCAGCGCGCCGGAGTCATGCGGGTCAACGTGCTCGCCAACTGGGCCGCGATGCTGATCGACGCCGGCGACTACGAACGCAGCCTTTCACTCGCCGAGCAGGCGCGGGCCCTGGCGCAGGATGTCGAGGGCGTCAGCCTGGAAACCCGGGCGGCGATCTGGTCCAGCGTGGCCACCGCCCGCGACAGCCTGGGCGAAGACGAAGGCGCCCTGGCCGCTTTCGAGCGCACCATGGCGCTACAGCGGGAAGCCACCGGCGAAAACCATCCCAGCTACGCCATCGTCCTCAACAACCTGGCCCTGCTTTACTACCGCCTCGATCGCCTGGACGAGGCGCTGGCCGCCATGCAGCGCTCGGTCGACATCCGCCGCGACACACTCGGCGAGGCCCATCCGCAGACGGCGACCGCGCTGTTCAACCTGGCCCGGCTGCAGACGATCAACGGCGACCTGGAACAGGCGGAGTCGAATGCCCGGCTGGCGCTGGACGTCGCCGAAAACGGTTATGAGGCCGGCCACCCGCGCATCGGCAAGGCGCACGAAGCACTGGCGATCGTCCTGAAAGGAGACGGCCTGCGCGAGGAAGCGCTCGACCATGCCCGCCGGGCGCGGCGCATCTATCTCGGCGCGGCTTCCGTCGACCCGGCGTGGCTCGAGACCATCGAAGCCCTGATCGGCGAACTGGACCCGGCCGGTGTGACGACCGGGTCCGACTAAGTCCTTACTTGAGCCTGGCCTCGAGGGAGATGTCCGCCCCGGCCAGCACCTTGGACACCGGGCAACCCTTCTTGGCCGCCTCGGCGTGCTCGAGGAACTCGTCTTCGCCGATGCCGGGGACCACGGCCTCGGTCACCAGCTCGATGCGCGGAATCCCCGGGCCGTCGTCGCCCATTTCCAGGTGCACACGGGCCTGGGTTTCGACCGAGTCGGGCGTGTGGCCGGCTTCGGCCAGGATGTTCGACAGCGCCATCGAGAAGCAGCCGGCGTGGGCCGCGGCGATGAGCTCCTCGGGATTGCTGCCGGTGCCGGACTCGAAACGTGAACTGAAGGAATACTGCCCTTCCCAGGCACCACTTCCGAACGCCATGTGACCCTTGCCGGACTTGAGGTCGCCTTGCCAGCGTGCATTGGCCTTTCTTACCGTCATGATTGCTCTCCTTTCTCTTCTAGTGGTCGATGAGTCCAGTGGTCGATGACTCTAAGCGCCCGGCGTGACCCCGACATGATCGAGTGCGCCGGCTGCGAGCCTTCTGGAACACGTCCCATGGGCGTATCCTGTCGGACAACTTTCCGGACATACCTTCAACATGGCATCGACCCTGCTCATCACCAACCCCGGCAGCCGATCCGGCGACGACGACATCGCCGAGGCGGCCGCGCGACTGGGCGAGCAGGGCCGGGTCGAAATCGTCCGGCCCGAGGAACCCAAGGCCCTGCCCAGGGCCATCCGCGGGCGGGCGGAAGACTTCGACCGCATCGTTCTCGGCGGCGGCGACGGCACGGTCAACCTGGCGCTCGACGCGCTGATCGAGGCCGACAAGCCCTTCGGCCTGCTGCCCCTGGGCACCGCCAACGACCTGGCACGATCGCTCGAGATTCCGCGCAAGCTGGAGCGGGCCGTCGACGTGATCCTCGAAGGCCACCTGCGCCGCCTGGACGCGGCCCGCGTCAACGACGTGAGCTTCATCAACGCCATCGGCATCGGGCTGGGGCCGCAGATGACGCGCGAGATGGATGCCGAGGCCAAGTCCCAGCTCGGCGTGCTGGCCTATCTCAAGGGCATCGCCCAGGCCATGCAGCGCCAGCGCGTCTTCCGCGCCCGCATCCGGAGCGAAGACCGGACGCGTGAAGGCGAGTACGTCCAGATCACGATCGCCAACGGCATTCACTACGGTGGCGGCATGACGATCGCCGACGACGCCAAGCTCGACGACGGGCGGCTCGACGTGCTGCTCGTGCCGAAACAGAGCCACTGGAGCCTGCTGGGCAACGCGCTCCGGTTCCGGACCGGCTACACCCGCGCCGCCGACACGCTCACGCACTGGCGCTGCGAGGAACTGGCCATCGATACCGATGCGACCATGGACGTGACCGCCGACGGCGAGTTCCTGACCGAAACGCCGGTCGAGTGCCGCGTGCTCCGCGCCTGCCTGTCGGTGTACGCGCCGGCGTTCGGACCGGGCGACGCGATCGGGGCCTGATCGTGATCACAATCGCAATCGCAATCGCGGGCGACGGCCCGCGCCAGGGCCTTCAGAGCGCCTCGCGCGGCACGGTCCGATAGGGGGCGTGGGCATAGTACTTGGGCCGGTCGTCGAGCCGCACGTGCAGCCAGGCCACGCCGGCGCCGGCCGTGTTCAGCCACACGGGCCGATCACCCAGCCGCTCGATCATCGCCTCGGCGACCTCGCGCCAGAGCGCCTGCTGCTGATCGCCCGGCGCATGGCGACAGAAGGCCGCGACATGACTGTAGGCGGCTTCCCGCGAACGCCGGCAGGGCACGACCATGACGGCGTCGCCGCCCAGGTTGGGAAAGCGAACCACGGACCGGTCGTCGCGCAGGTGTTCGGAAAAGGGCGAGGGATCGGGCGCCACGTCGAGCGACGGGTCGTCGACGGCCACGCACTCGAACACCGTATCCAGCCGGTGGCCGGTCATGGCCGGCGTTTCCCAGCGGAACGCCGCGAAAGGCAGTTCGGCCAGCGCGGCGCCGAACGCTTCGGCCAGGGCCGGCGTTTCGCGCCAGCCGGCGAGCACGTCGCGCCAGCTCAGCGGCCCCTCCGGACCGCTGATGCCGAGGCGCACCGTTTTCTCGTCCAGGACTTCGCGTTGTGCCTTGTAGGGGCCGCTTCCCATAACATCATGATAGTGCCGCGCGGGCCCGACCCTGTGCGGGAATCGCCCGGACGGTTAGACTGCAAGCTGCAACGCGTGCGCGCGAACCGGAAATCACAGGCCATGAACGAACGCACCGTCTATTCGGAAGAAGAGGCCGCGCTGGTCGAAGCGCACACCCATGCCTGCGCGCTGTCCCAGCGCTACGGCCACGCCTGCGACGCGCTGCTCGACGCGGGCGAAACACGGGACCGGCTCGAGGCCCGGCGCGAAGAACTGGCGACGCTCTGCGAGCGGCTCGAAACCCGCATCCGCGAACGGGACCTGATGCCGCACGACATCAACGTCGATCGCGAGGACCTGGCCCGCTTGGCCGACCGCTTCCGCGAATGGCTCGATCACGAGCGCCACTCGCACCTCCAGCGCGCCCTGGCCGACCGGGAAGCTGAGCTGCTCGATCGCCTCGAAGCGCTGGGCGAAACCGGCTTCGACGACCCGGAAATCCGCGAAGCCGAAGCCGCCGGTCGGCGCATGATGGAAACGCTCGAAAAGGCCTGAACCGGCTCAGCCGCCCGCTGCGCCAGAACGCTGGCGCCACGCCACCCATGCCAGCACGATCCAGGCGACGACTTGGTCCATGCCGCCCAGCGGCGCGGCCGGTGCCAGCCGCTCGAGGTCGTGCATCCTGTGCAGACGGCGATTTGCAGCGGCCGGGGTTGCTGTGTTTCACTGATGGCGCTGTTATCGGTGATCGTTATGATCCACAGCTCACGACAAGGGTCGGCCACGGCCCGCGTTGTCACAGCTCTCGCCGCCATCGGCTTCGTGCTGGCGGCCACGCCGGGGCTTGCCGACACGCTGACCGTCGAGACGAGCGCTGACGTTATCGCCGACGACGGGGACTGCAGCCTTCGCGAAGCCATCATCAACGCAAACAACGGCGACCAGTCCGGATCGACGGACTGCCTTTCGGGTACCGGCCCCGCCGACGGCGTGTCCGATACGATTGCCTTCAGCCCCTCCCTCGACGGCAATCCCATCGTGCTTTCGATCGGCGGAGCCGGCGAGAACGATGCCTTGACGGGCGATCTGGACGTCTCCGACGCGCTGAGAATCGAAGGCAGGGGGCCCGGCCAGACGATCATCGACGCGAACGGCCTCGACCGCGTACTCGAAGTTCGCGACGACGAGGCAGCCCTCACCACGATGAGCCTTCAGCTCAACGGCCTGACCCTTCGAAACGGCGCCGTGGAGGATTGGGGCGGCGGCATCTACTCGCGGGGCGCGTCAACCTCCCTGCTCTTGGAGAACTGCTTCATTGAAAGCAATAATGCCGCGCCGGTCACCGACTCGGCGCTCGGCGGCGGCGTGGCGACGGAAGGCCCGACCGTGATCACCAACAGCCGGCTGGCCGACAACCTGGCGAGCGCCGCCGGCGCATCGACCGCCGCCGGTGGCGGGATAGCGGCCAACAACAACCTGCTCGTGCGGAGCACCGTGATTTCCGGCAATCGCGCCGAATCCGAAACGGGTGAGACGCGTGGTGGCGGCGTCCTGTCCACCCCCGGAGGCGGCCCGTTGCTCATAGAGGACTCGGTGTTGCGCGATAACGAAATCGAGGGTGGCGAGGCGCTCGGCGGCGGCATATTCGCCCAGGATTTACCGGGAATCCTCGGCCAGGCCGCGATCATCCAATCCGAAATCAGCGGCAACTCCGTCGTGGCGCCGGGGGGCATCTCGGCCGGCGGTGGCCTGTTTCTACAGTCTCCGGGCACGATCACCGTGGGCAACGCCACGTTCACGGGAAACACCGTTGGGGCCGGGGTCTCCGCAGCCGCAGCCGGCGGCGCCATCGCCAACGACGACATGAACCTCACCGTCGGCAACGCCACCGTTTCGGAGAATTCGGTCGATGCCGGCCCCGATGCCGAAGGCGGAGGCATCTACTTCGAAAGCGCCACTGCGTCCACGACGCTCGCGAACTCAATCATCGCAGGCAATACGGCCTCGGGGGACGGAGCGCCGGACTGCCGGGGTCCCTTCGACTCCATTGGGCACAACCTGCTGGGATCCAACGCCGGCTGCCCCGGCTGGAGTCCGGGCTCCAACGACATCATCGGCGACGTGGCCGGCGGCGGCATGGCAGTCGACCCCATGCTGGACCCGCTGGCGGACAATGGCGGCGATACGCGCACCATGGCCTTGACATCCGGGAGCCCGGCCATCGACGCGGGCAACCCCTCCTCGTCAGGCCCTGCCACCGAGTTGTGTTCAGAAGTCGACCAGCGCAACATCAACCGTCCTTTCGACGGCGACGATGACGAAACCGCCGTTTGCGACATCGGCGCCTTCGAGCTCGCGCCGGATGCAGTGTTCCAGGACCGTTTCGAGTCCGACTGAGTCTGGCGGGAAGGCCGACCGTTCTCGGGTTTTGAGAAATCCTGCTGCATAATGCTCGGCCATGAGTGGCGAGCAGATCCCCGAAGAAACCATCCTGACCCCCACCGCGCGCCTGGCCCGGGCGGAGAAGCAGCGGCAAGCCCTGGCAAGGAAGTCGGCGGGCGAACAGGCCTGGCGCTCGCCGGAAGTGCTGGCCTTTTCCAGCTGGATCGGCCGCCTGCGAGACGACTGGTTCCTGACGGCCCGGTCGCCGCGGGTGCCGATCAGTGCCTCGCAGGCCCTGGTGCTCTGGCAGTCGGTGATCGATCGCGACGTGTTCATCGGTGAACCGCGCGTGGCCGAAATGGCCGCGGCGAGCTGGCGCATGATCCACGAATACCGCATCGACGCGCCGTCGGACTGGCCCGAGCTGAGCCTCAGCGAAGACAGCCGGCACTTCAGGGACTGGGCCGCGCGCTTCCTGCAACGGTGCGAGGCACGGGAACTGATCGACGAGTGGCGATTCGCCGCTCGCCTGCCCGAGCTGATCGAAGCCGGCGAGATCGGCCTGCCGGAGCGCCTCCGGCTGTCGGGCTTCGAGCTGCCGATGACGCCGCTGCAGCAGGCCATCGTGAACGCCGCGGCGGCGGCCGGCACGCGCGTCGAGCGTGAACGGTCCGAACAGGCCGCCGGCTCGCCGGAGGCCGTCACGGCCTGCGCCGAGGACGCCGACGAACTCCTCGCCGCCGCCCGGTGGGCCCGCACCCGCCTGGAAGAAAACGTCGATCAGGGCATCGCCATCGTCGTGCCCGCCCTGCGCGAGCGCCTCGGCGCGGTCGAGCGCGTCTTCAGGCGGGATGCTGCTGCGCTCGCCGTTCCTGGCGGGCTGGGAAGAAGAAGCGCCCGCCCGGGCAGAGGCGCTCGCCGCGCTGGTTCGACGCCGCCCCTGGTGGCTGCACGCCGGGCAGCTGGCCTGGCAGGCCGGCGACAGCGGGGCGAAGCACTTTTCGGGTCGTGTGGGCGAATGGGAGGCGCTGCGACGCAACCACCGCGACGGCGCCCTGCCGTCGAAATGGGTGGCGCGATTCCAGGAAGAGCTCAAGGCCGTCGGTTTCGGGAGGGGGCGCGGCCTCGACAGCCGGGAATTCCAGGTGCTCCAGCGCTTCCACGACCTGCTCGAGGACTTCAGCGCTCTCGACCTGGTCATCGAGCGGCCGCTGTCGCGGGCCGAGGCGGTACGCCGGCTCAACGAACGCGCCGCGGCAGCCGCTTTCCGTGAACGCAACCCCGGCGCACCGGTCGAGATCCTGGGCGTGGAAGAAGCGCTGGGCTCGCGCTTCGACGCCATCCGGATCACCGGCCTGGACCACCAGACCTGGCCGTCGCCGACGCGCCGCGACCCGTTCATTCCCGCCGCCATGCAGGCGGCCGTGCCGGCGGCCACGGCCGAGGGCGCGCTCGAGCGCGCGCGTGCCGAGCTGGCCGGCCTGACGCGCGCAGCCGCGGTGGTCACGGGCAGCTTCAGCCGCGGCAGCGACGACGAGCAGCGCCACCTGACGCCGCTGCTGGCCGACTGCCCGGTCGAGGACGCCGCCGCCACGCCGCCGGTCGAATCCGCGCCGATGGACGAGGCGATCGAAGACGTGCTCGCCCCGGCGCATCCGGGCGGCGACATCCGGGGCGGCACCTCGGTGCTGCAGCGCCAGTCCGACTGCCCCTTCAAGGCCTTCGCCGAGACGCGCCTGGGCGCCGGCGATCTCACGCCGCCGCGGCCGGGGCTCGACGCGCGCGATCGCGGCAGCCTGGTGCACAAGGCCCTGGAGCACTTCTGGCAAGGGCTCGACGGCCTCGAGGCGCTGAAGGCGCTGGACGACGACGCCCTGTCCGAGCGTATCGCGGCGGCCCGGGAGTCCGCCCTGGAAGCATTCTCGAAGCGCAGTCCGCTGGCGCTCACCGAGGCGGGCCTGGCCATCGAAGCCCAGTGCCTCGAGCGATCTCTCGCCAGATGGCTGGCGATCGAACGCGAACGTGAGACCTTCTCGGTACAGGCGCTCGAATCGCCGGTCGAACTGGACTTCGGCGGCCTGAAGCTGACCGGCAAGATCGACCGCATCGACGAACTCGAGGGCGGTGGTTCGGTCGTGATCGACTACAAGACCGGGGCCAGCGGCAAGAGCGCCTGGGCGCCGGAGCCGCGCCTGGCCGACGTCCAGCTGCCCGCCTATGCCGCCAGCCTCCAGCCGCGCCCGGCGGCCATCGCCTTCGCGCGCCTGCGGCCCGACAGCATGGGCTTCGACGGCCTGGCGGAAGCCGACGCCGGCATACCCGGCGTGTCGGTCATCGGGGAGATCAAGGGCAACTCCCGCTTCAAGGGGGCGGCGTCCTGGTCGTCGCTGGTCGACGACTGGCGCGACCTGCTCCGGTTCCTGGCCGAGGACTTCCGGGCCGGCCGCTCGGAAGTGCATCCCCGCGACGGCCAGGTGTGCAAGTACTGCCACCTGCATGCGCTTTGCCGCATCAACGAACGCGTTCTGCTGCCGGAGGCCGACGATGAGTGACGACAGGCAACGCCAGCTCGCCGTCGAGCCGCATCGCTCCGTCATCGTGCAGGCACCCGCGGGCTCGGGCAAGACGACCCTGCTGGTCGAACGCTACCTGGGCCTGCTCGGCGTGGTCGAGGCGCCGGAGGAGATCCTGGCCATCACCTTCACGCGCAAGGCCGCCGCCGAGATGCGCGAACGCATCCTGCAGTTCCTGGATCCCGACTGCACCGCCTCCGGACCGCACGAGGAAGCCGCGCTGGCCAGGGCCCGGGCCGTCGCCGACAAGGTGGCCGAATGGGGGCTGCTCGACAACCCGCAGCGGCTGCTGATCCGCACCATCGACAGCTTCAACCACTACCTGGCGCGCACCATGCCGGTGGCCAGCCAGCTCGGACCGGTGCCGACGCCGGCCGAGAACACCCGGGCGCTTTACCGCGAAGCCGCGCGCCGGGTGCTGGCCCGCGCCGACGGACGCGACGAGCTGGCCGAAGACGTCAGGAGACTCCTGCTGTGGCGCGACCACAGGAGCCAGGATATCGAGGACCTACTGGTGGCCCTGCTCGGCAAGCGCGAGCAGTGGCTGCGCGCGCTGGGCATCAGCGGCCATCCGGAGCAGGCCGATTTCGAGCACGTCGTGCGCACGGTGGTCACCGACCAGCTCGACTCGGCCCGAACGGCGCTCGACGAGGGGCTGTCGGCCGCGGGCGTGGACCCCGAGTCCCTGCTCGAACTGCTGCGCCTGGCGGCCGGCAGCCTCCAGGCCGACGGCACGGAATCGCCCCTGGACGACTGCGATCTCACGCGTCTTCCCGAACGCGACCCGGCCGACCTGCCCGCCTGGCGGGCACTCGGCTTCGGCCTGCTGACCAACAGCGGCGGCTGGCGAATCCAGGTCGACAGGCGCCAGGGCTTCCCACCCAAAAGCGAGCACAAGGATCGCATCGTGCCGATGCTCGACCGGCTGCGCGACAACGAAGCGCTGGCGGCCTGGCTGCACCGTGCCCGCGCGCTTCCCGACCCGCACTACGGGCCGCAGGAATGGGCGGTGCTGGCCTCGATGATCCGGGTACTCGAAGCCAGCGCCGCCGAACTCGAACTGGTATTCGCCGAAACCGGCCAGAGCGATTTCGCCGGCATCGGCGCGGCGGCGCTGCGCGGCCTGGGCGACGAGGAAGGCGGCTACACCGACCTGGCGCTTTACCTGGACCGTCGCATCCGCCACATCCTGGTCGACGAGTACCAGGACACCAACTGGGGCCAGTACCACCTGCTCGAAAAGCTCGTCGGCGGCTGGCAGCCGGGTGAGGAGGAACGCAGCCTGTTCCTGGTCGGCGACCCGATGCAGTCGATCTACCGGTTCCGGGAGGCCGAGGTGGGCCTGTTCATGCGAACGCGCGAACACGGCATCGGCGCGCAGCCCGTCGAATCCTGCCGCCTGACGCGCAATTTCCGCTCGCACGCCGAGATCGTCGACTGGGTCAACGAGCGCCTGGGACCCGCCTTCCCCGCCGAGGAGGACATCTCCGCCGGCGCCGTGAGCTATGCGCCCTCGGAAGCCGGGCGCGAGGCCGGCGGCGGCGTGGAGATCCTGGCCCGGCCCGACCGCGCCATGGAGGCCGACGCGGTCGCACGGCGCGTCGCCCGGGCCATCGACGAACGCCGCGACGACCCGGATTTCTCGGCGGCCATCATCGTGCGGGCGCGCTCGCACCTGGCCGACATCCTGCCCGCGCTGGAGCGCCACGGCGTCGGCTACCGCGCGGTCAAGCTCGACCCACTGCTGACCCGGCCCGTGGTCCAGGACCTGCTCGCCATCACGCGCGCCGTCGCCAATCCGGCCGACACCGCGGCGGTGCTGGCCGTGCTGCGTTCGCCGGTCAGCGGCCTGACGCTCGCCGACCTGCACGCCCTGGCCGGCGACGGACGCTCGCTGAGCGCCTGCGACGTGCTGGAGCGACTCGGCGAAGACGCACGCCCGCGGGCCAGGCGCGTCTTCGAGACCCTCGGTCACGCGCAGGCGCTGTGGCGCAAGCGCACGATGCGCGACCTGGTCGAGGGCGCCTGGCGGCGCCTGGGCGGGCCGCAGGTGCTGCGGAAACCGGCGTCGGAGCAGCGCGACGCGCTTGCCTATCTCGATACGCTTTCGGCCGCCGAGGACCAGGGGCTGCTCGCCGACTGGAACGCCTTCATGGAGCTGCTCGAGGAGCAGTTCACCGAGGGCGACCCGCCCGACGAGGGCATCAAGCTCGAGATCCTGACCATGCACGGCGCCAAGGGCCTGGAATGGGACCTGGTGGTGCTGCCGGGACTCGACCGCGGCACCGGGGGCAACAACCGCGAGCTGCTCTACTGGCTGCCGTTCACGCCGGACACCGGCGAGGAACGGGTGCTGATCGCTCCGCTGCGCTCGGCCGAGCAGGACGACAACACCGACCTGATCAAGCTCATCCGCGCCGAGCAGAACCAGCGCGAGGCCCACGAGCACCAGCGCCTGCTCTACGTCGCCGCGACGCGGGCGCGCGAGCGGCTCGTCCTGTCGGCCTCGCTCGACCCCCAAAAGACGCCGGTCCAGCCGACCTCGGGCAGCCTGCTGGCGGATCTCTGGCCGACCTGCGGCGAGGACTTCCTGCGCGCCCTCGACGCCTCGCCGGCGCCCGACGAGACCAGCGACGGCGGCGACGGGCGTCCGGACCAGGGCCTTCGGCGGGTGGCGGCGGGCTGGCAGCCGCCGATCGGCGACCGGCTGGACTGGCGCCCCGCCCTGCCGCCGCGCGAGCGCGAGGTCGAGATCGAATTCAACTGGGCCGGCGTCCAGGTCAGACGCATCG
>JAAAPE010000123.1 GCA_009908385.1 Gammaproteobacteria bacterium | reverse complement strand
AGGCATCCCGCGGTCGGCCGATGTCGTCGAGTTCCTTGCCGAGCGCATAGCCGACGTGGCTCGAGGCCGGCCAGGGCGGATCGGACGCCAGGCGTTGCTCGAGCTCGGCGACATGGTTGCTCGACGCCGTCTGTCGCTTCAGGATGCTGCGGCTGTGCAGCGCCTGGAAGTCGTCCGGATCGATTTCGAGAATCTTCTCGAACAAGGCTTCGGCTTCCTCGATCCGGCCGAAGAAGCGCAGCGAGGTGGCCAGGTTGTAGAGCGCCGTCGTGTTGTCGGGCGCCGCCGCGAGGGCCCGCTGGAAGACCGCCAGCGCCCGCTCCTGGCGCCCCGCGCGGCTGAGGACGTTGCCGATGGTGTCGAGGGTCGTATGGTCATCCGGCTCGAGCGACAGCGCGGTCTCGGCCATCTGCTCTGCCGGGCGATAGGCCCCGTCGAACACCAGGCACTTGGCGTACTGGGCAACGATTTCGGGTGAGTCCGGGGACAGGCGATACGCCCGCTCGGCTTGTTCGCATGCAAGGTCGGGCCGGCCGCAGCGCAACCAGAGCTCGCTGAAGGCCGAACGGCCCGACGCGTAATCCGGGTATCGCTCGACCAGTCGCTCTGCGGTCGGACCGGCGCGCCGGATGTCGCCCCTCGCGAGGTGGGACAGCAGCTCGTCGCGCAGCGCCCGTTCGGGATTTCGGTTCAAGGCAGGATCAACCATGTTCGGCTTGCAGATGGTGCCATCGACGGCGCCCAATGCACAGCCCCTTGGTCGAACGCGCAGCGTTCCGGTCGGCAGGGGCGCACCACGGCAAGATTGTGCATCGCGGATGAATCATCTAGGATGCCGCTAGTCAGGCAGCAGGGCGGATCGTGGCCGAAAACAGTTGTATCGTTGCGCAGTTTCGGCGCCATGCCGAACTGACCGACGAGGAAGTGGCGCTATTGAAGGCGCTCGAGAAGGACGTGCGCGACTTCCCGGCAGGCACCGTGCTCAGTGAGGCCGGCATCGAGGCGGGCAGTTTCTTCAGCCTGCACAGCGGCTGGGCGTGCGCGACCCGGTTGCTTTCGGACGGCCAGAGACAGGTGCTCGACATCTTCCTGGCGGGTCAGGTCATGGGCCTGCGCGATATCGGCTTCTCGCAAACCCAGACCGAGCTGACCGCCCTGACCGATGTCAGCGCCTGTCCGTTCCCGACTGAATACCTCGACGAGATCTTCGAGCGATCACCCCGGCTCGCACGAATTTTCTTCCTGAAACTGGTGCGGGAGAACGCGCTGCTGACCGAGCGCATCATCAATATCGGACGCCGGCCGGCGGCGCAACGCCTGGCGCATTTCCTGCTGGAAATGAAAGTGAGGCTGCACGTCGCGGAGCCCGAGTTCGAACTGCCCCTGAATCAGAACGTGATCGCCGACGCCCTGGGCATCAGCGCGGTCCACGTCAGTCGCACCCTCGCCCAACTCAAGGGGGAGGGGCTGGTTCGTGTGGGTCACAATCGGGTGATGATCGATGACCTGGACGGACTGGTCGATCTGTCGGGATTCGATCCCGCGTACCTGGAATGAGTGTGCGGCCGCGGCGATCGGCATGGTACCGATCCGCCCGGCTCGTCCTGCCGTCAGACTCTCGGCTTTCTTCCGCTGAGGAAGAAGATCACGGCCACGATCAGGCCGATGACGAAGAGAATCCAGGCAATGTTGGTGGCAGCCCCCGCAATGCCGCTCAGGCCCAGAGCCCCGGCAATGATCGCGACGATCAGAAATATCAGAGCCCATGAAAGCATGTTGGCTATCCTTTGTCGGTGTGAAGAGGAGCAGTCATGCTAGCCACAAGGCCGGGCCCTGTCCTTAACCTGTGTTATCGACGTGGCGACTTCGCGTTTGTACAGTGATCGCTTCTCAAATCACTGATTGTTAAATTCTTATTTATGGACAAGCACGAGACCAAAGGAAAGCTGAACCGCCTGACTGCTAGTATCAAGCAGGAATGGGGGAAGTTGACCGATGACGAGGTCAAGCAAGCGGAGGGCAACTACGATGAACTGGTTGCCCGCATTCAGGAGAAGTACGGCGAAAGCCGCGAAGCGATCGCCAAGAAACTCAACGAGATGAAGGAGCGAGTGAACTCATGAGAAACCTGATCAACAACAAAGCGTTCAACATCCTGTGCGCGCTCCTGCTGGCGCTGTCGGTCGGAATGCTGGCGGGCTGCGAGCAGGAGGGTCCCGCCGAAGAGGCCGGCGAGGAAATCGATGAAGCCGTCGAAGAAGCCGGTGACGACATGGAAGAAGCCGCCGAGGAAGTCGAAGACGAGGTCGACGACGCCACCGGCGGCGGTTGATGCCCGACGCTCCATGTCGAGCAAGCGAAATCCCGGCCACCGTGCCGGGATTTCTTTTTGCGGCCTCCGTGTGCCTCCCCGCTATCCGCCCAGTGTGATCCGGCCGGCCGACACGAGACCGGCGATCAGCCCGGCGCCGCCCGACGCGGCGCCGACGATCATGCCGAGCCAGGCCAGCCTTCTCTGGCGCAGCTGACGTCGGGCCGCGGCAGGATCGCCTGCACGCTCGCGCGCGTGGCGCCGGGCGAGCACCCGCGGGATCATGACCATCTGCTGCCAGCCCAGGGCGGCGAGGAACAGCGCGAACACGGCGGTCGGCGCGAGCCAGCCTTGCACGAAGGTGCTCAGGGTCAGGCCGGCCACGGCCAGGACTACGGTCACGAGCCCCAGTCGCCGGATCCGGAGCAGGCCTTCGAGTTCTGCCGGGTCCGTGGCGGTGCGGATCCATTGCCTCAGCCCGAGGATCACGCCGGCAATGCCGCCCGCCAGGCCCAGCAGGGCGCCGATGCCGGCCACCCCGGCGAACTTGGCCGCCCCCTTCGCGCCGAGGCCGAACGTCACGGCGGCGGCCGCGGGCGGGCTGGTCGAGGCGAGCATGGCACCCACCGCGGCCGTGAAGGCCATGCCCGGCGCCGTTCCCAGCAGGGCGACCCCAAGCCGTTGTTCGACTTCGCCGCGCAGCGCCCCGCGTGCGCGTTCGAGCCGCTTGCGGGCCGCGGCGTCGCTCAGGCCCAGCAGGCGGGCCACCTGCCGGCTCGACCGGCCCT
>JAAAPE010000069.1 GCA_009908385.1 Gammaproteobacteria bacterium | reverse complement strand
TGGCCGGTGCCAGCACGGCGTGGAACAAGAGCAGAATGACGGTTTCCGGGCTCAGGGCGGGGCCTCGGCGGTTTGTGTGGGTCCATCATACGGGGGCGGGGAGTCGGTGGTCAGTGGTCAGTGGTCAGGGACCACGGACACACGGACGCACAGACGCACCGACGCACAGACCACTGATGCATCCCCGAGCCACCTGCTGTACCATACGTATCTTTCTATCCCGATCAAGAGATAAACCTGCGTCATGAGATCCTACCTGTTCACTTCCGAGTCGGTGTCCGAGGGGCATCCGGACAAGATGGCCGACCAGATTTCCGACGCGATCCTGGACGCCATCCTGACCCAGGATCCGCATGCCCGGGTCGCCTGCGAGACCTTCCTCAAGACCGGCGCGGTGATCGTCGGCGGGGAAATCACGACCACCGCCTGGGTCGATCTCGAAGAGTTGATCCGCCAGGTCGTCGTCGACATCGGCTACGACTCCTCGGACGTCGGCTTCGACGGTCATACTTGCTCGGTGATCAACATGATCGGCAAGCAGTCGCCGGATATCGCCCAGGGAGTCGACCGCGAAATTCCCGAAGACCAGGGCGCCGGCGATCAGGGCCTGATGTTCGGTTACGCCTCCAACGAAACCGAAGTGCTCATGCCCGCGCCGATCTACTACGCGCACCGCCTGGTCGAGCAGCAGACGCGGATCCGGAAGCACCGCGACAATCCGCTGCCCTGGCTGCGCCCGGACGCCAAGAGCCAGGTCACGCTCCGCTACGAGGACGGACAGCCCGTGGCGATCGACGCGGTCGTGCTCTCCACCCAGCACGACGAGGGCGTGGGTCTCGAGGAGCTGCGCGAGGGCGTGAAGAAGCACATCATCGAGCCGGTCCTTCCGGCGGAATGGCTGCACGACAAGACGCACTTCCACATCAACCCGACCGGCAAGTTCGTCATCGGCGGACCGGTTGGCGACGCCGGCCTGACCGGCCGCAAGATCATCGTCGACACCTACGGCGGCATGGCGCGCCACGGCGGTGGGGCCTTTTCGGGCAAGGATCCCTCGAAGGTCGATCGCTCGGCCACCTATGCCGGCCGCTACGTGGCCAAGAACGTGGTCGCCGCCGGCCTCGCCGACAAGTGCGAAGTGCAGGTCAGCTACGCGATCGGCGTGGCCGAGCCGACTTCCGTTTCGGTCACGACCTTCGGTACAAACCGGATCCCCGAAGAGAAGATCGAGGAGCTGATCCGTCGACATTTCGATCTCAGGCCGTACGGCATCCTCAAGGCTCTGGACCTGCTGCACCCGATGTACCGGCAGACCGCTACGCACGGTCACTTCGGTCGCCAGCCGCAGGAAACCTCGGCCAAGGTGCTGCGCGGCGGTCACGAGACGACCGAGCATTTCTCGACCTTCAGCTGGGAAAGAACCGACAAGGCCGAAGCGCTGCGCGCAGACTCAGGCCTCTAGACCGGCGGCGTGGCCCCGACGAAGGGGCGCGATCAAGCCGATGAATTCACTGATTCGAAAACCACGAGGAAGACAACCATGAACGCCAACCCCGAAGACGTGAGAAAGGGCGTGCTCTTCGACGAGCGGATCGCTCCCACGGACAAGGACTTCTGTATCGCCGATCCGAGCCTGGCCGATTTCGGCCGCAAGGAAATGAAGATCGCCGAAACCGAGATGCCCGGCCTGGTGCAGACCCGCGCCGAGTACGCCGACGACCAGCCGCTCAAGGGCGCGCGCATCGCCGGCTCGCTGCACATGACCATCCAGACCGCCGTGCTGATCGAAACCCTGGTCGAACTGGGGGCGGATGTGCGCTGGGCCTCGTGCAATATCTACTCCACGCAGGACCATGCCGCCGCGGCGATCGCCGAGACGGGCATTCCGGTGTTCGCGTTCAAGGGCGAGACCCTCGACGAGTACTGGGAGTTCACCCACCGCATCTTTCAGTGGCCCGACGGCCAGACCGCCAACATGATCCTCGACGACGGCGGCGATGCCACGATGCTGCTCAACCTGGGTGCCCAGGCCGAGCAGGATCCGAGCGTGCTCGACAATCCGGGCAGCGAGGAAGAGAAGGCGCTGTTCGCCGCCATCCGCAAGCGCCTCGAAACCAGCCACGGCTGGTACAGCCAAGCGCTCGACAACATCCAGGGCGTGACCGAGGAAACCACCACCGGCGTCAACCGCCTCTATCGGATGGAGCGCGAGGGCACGCTGAAATTCCCGGCGATCAACGTCAACGATTCGGTTACCAAGTCGAAGTTCGACAACCTCTACGGCTGCCGCGAGTCGCTGGTCGACGCGATCAAGCGCGCGACCGACGTGATGATCGCCGGCAAGACCGCCATCGTCTGCGGCTACGGCGACGTGGGCAAGGGTTCTGCCCAGTCCCTGCGGGCGCTGTCGGCCAACGTCTGGATCACCGAAGTCGATCCGATCTGTGCGCTGCAGGCGGCGATGGAAGGCTACAAGGTGGTCAACATCGAGGACGCGGGCGTGATCGAGGCGGCCGATATCTTCGTCACCGCCACCGGCAACTACAACGTCATCAACCACGACCACATGCGCCGCATGAAGGACGAGGCGATCGTGTGCAACATCGGCCACTTCGACAACGAGATCGACGTGGCCAGCCTCGAGCAGTACGAGTGGGACGAAATCAAGCCGCAGGTCGACCACATTACCTTCCCCGACGGCAATAAAATCATCCTGCTCGCGCGCGGCCGTCTCGTGAACCTCGGCTGCGCCACCGGTCACCCGAGCTTCGTGATGTCGAACTCCTTCACCAACCAGACGCTGGCGCAGATCGAGCTCTACAAGCACGGCGATCGTTACGACAATTCCGTCTACGTGCTGCCCAAGCACCTCGACGAGAAGGTCGCTCGCCTGCACCTGGAACGCATCGGCGTGCGCCTGACCGAGCTCAGGCCCGAACAGGCCGACTACATCGGCGTTCAGGTCGAGGGGCCGTACAAGCCCGAGCATTATCGATACTAGGTGAAACCAGGTTTCAGGCGTCGGGGTTCAGGTTTCAGGAAAGACCGAGCCGGAGCCTGCCCTGAAACCTGAAACCTGAAACCTGAAAGCTATGCGAAGTCCCCAGCTGAGCTTCGAGTTCTTCCCGCCGAAGAACGAACGGCAACAGGCCACTTTCGAGCGCACGCGCGACCGCCTGGCCGCGCTTGGGCCGGCCTACATGTCGGTCACGTTCGGCGCCGGGGGTTCGACGCGCGACCGCACGCGCGACACCGTGCTCGACATCCGCCGCTCGGCCGCGGTCGAAGCCGCGCCGCATATCTCCTGCATGGCCGAAACCGAGTCGGATATCGTCGCGCTGCTAGACAACTACCGCGACCATGGGATCGAACGGCTGGTCGTCCTGCGCGGAGACCGGCCTTCGGGCGGCGGCGCGGGCGTGTTCGATCACGCCTCCGACCTGGTCGCCTTCATCCGCAAGCGCTACGGCGACCGGTTCCACATCGAGGTGGCCTGCTATCCCGAACACCATCCCGAGTCGAAATCGCCGGCGAGCGACATCGAGCATTTCCGGGCCAAGGTCGACGCCGGCGCCGACGGCGCAATCACGCAGTATTTCTTCGGCGCCGAGAGCTATTTCCGTTTCGTCGATGAGGCGCGGGCGGCGGGCGTGACGATCCCGATCGTGCCCGGCATCATGCCAATCACGAACTACTCCGGCCTGGCGCGGTTCTCGCGCATGTGCGGCGCCGAGATTCCCCTATGGATCGCCAAGCGCATCGAAGCCTGGGAGCGCGCCGACGACTTGGAATCGCTGCGCGGCTTCGGAGAAGACGTCGTCACCGACCTGTGCCGGCGCCTGCTCGAGGGCGGGGCGCCGGGCCTCCATTTCTACACGCTCAATCGCGCGCGGGCGCCGCTGGCGCTGTGCCGCAATCTCGGACTGGGCAGCGGCGAGGCCGGCGCGCGCGACTTCGCCTGAGTCGAGCAGCCGGGAACCGGGCTACTGGTCTTCGGCCCGCACGTCCGGCGTTTCGTCCGGATCCAGGGGCAGGGCGATCTCGATCGGGCGGCAGCACACCCGGCAGTCCATAACCACGCGCTGGCCGCGTTCGTCTGGGTCGACGAACAGCTCGTTGGGCTCGTTGCACCAGGGACAAGCGAAGGCGAAATTCCCCCCGTCCATGCCGGGATCGATCATTCTTCGTCGCGGTAGATGGCGATCTCGACTCGACCGTCGGGATGAATGGCCGCACGGTACATGCCGGCGGTATTGAAGGGCATGCTGATGCGGCCTTCCGGGTCGATCGCGATCACGCCGCCGTCGGCGCCGGCTTCCCTGAGCGTTTCGTTGATCACGCGGTCGGCAGCCTGCTCGAGGCTCAGGCCGGCCAGGCGCACCAGGCTGCAGATACTGTGGGCGGCCACGTGCCGGATGAAGAACTCGCCGTGGCCGGTGGCCGACACGGCGCAGGCGCGATTGTCCGCGTAGGTGCCGGCACCGATGATGGGCGAATCGCCGACGCGACCCCAGCGCTTGTTGGCCATGCCGCCGGTCGAGGTGGCCGCGGCCAGGTTGCCGTCGCGGTCCAGCGCCACGGCGCCGACGGTCGAATACCAGTCTTCCGACAATTGCATGGCCGCCTGTTCGTCGGACTGGATGGCGGCAAGCTGCTCGCGCCGGAAGTCGGTGATGAACCAGTCCTCGTCCATGAACGCCAGGCCGTGACCCTCCGCGAAGCTCATCGCGCCCTCGCCGATGAGCATGACGTGCGGCGAGTCGGTCATCACCCGCGAGGCGGCTTCGATCGGGTGGCGGATCCGCTTGACGGAGGCGACCGCGCCGGCATCGAGCGTGCGCCCGTCCATGATCGACGCGTCCATCTCGACCGTCCCGGTGTTGGTCAGCACGGCACCGCGGCCGGCGTTGAACTCGGGGGCGTCCTCGAGCACGCGAATGGCGGCGATGACCGCCTCCAGCGCGGGTGCGCCCCCGGAAAGAACCTCGTGACCGCGACGCACGGCCTGATCGAGCGCTTCGCGTATGGCGCGCTCGCGTTCGGGCGTCATGTTCTCCGGCAGGATCGTTCCGGCGCCGCCGTGAATGGCGATCGCGACGGGTTTCTCAGCCATGGCGGGGAGGGCGCCGATGAGCATCAGGGCGCCGAGCAGCAGGTTCTTCATGATGGGTCGCTTCCGCTTTCATTCAGGGCGCGAGTCTATCACCGTCGCTATACTGCACGCTTCTGATCGAGAAGGGACGAGACAATGGCGTACACCGCGACGATGTTTTATGCCGGTCTGCTCGGACTGGTTCTCCTGGCGCTATCCGCGCGTGTCGTGAGGCTGCGGCGCAGCCTCAAGGTCGGCATCGGCAGCGGAGGGCACGAGGCGCTCGATCGCGCCATGCGCACCCAGGCCAATTTCGCCGAGTACGTGCCGCTGGCCCTGCTGCTGCTGCTGCTGGTCGAATCGGCGACCGCCGCCAGCCCATGGGTCGCTCACGTCCTGGGAAGCGCGCTGCTCGTCGGGCGTGTTCTGCACGGTTTCGCCGGTCTCAACCTCGACTCCGGCTACTCGTTCGGCCGCTTCTGGGGCACCCTGCTGACCTGGCTGACGATGGCCGCGACGGCCCTGATGCTGGTGGCTATCGCCGTCGGACGCTGGGTGCTCTGATCGACGGGGCTTCAGTCCCCGGCCTGGCCGGTCCGCGACCAGTAGAGGGCGGCGAAGATCTTCGGATCGATGGCAAAGCCCTGCTCGTAGCGCGCGGCCAGCCAGTCGTCGATTTCGCGGCGCGGCACGGCATGCACCACGATGTCTTCGGTGGCGTCGCCGCCGCCCTGGCCGACCCGCTCGAGCTCGCTGGCGCGGACGAACATCGCGATCTCGTCGGTCAGCCCCGCCGAGCTGGGGCAGTCCATCAGGCGCTCGAGCCGCCCGGCGCGCCAGCCGGTTTCCTCCTCGAGCTCGCGACCGGCGGCGTCGAGCAGGGCCTCTTGCTCGCTGCCCGGCTGGTCGCCGACCAGGCCGGCCGGGAGCTCGATGGTCCGGCTGGCGACGGGAATGCGGAACTGTTCGACCAGGAGTATCTCGTCGGCCGGGGTCCAGGCCACCAGGACCGCGACTCGATGGCGCCGTGAGACCAGCTCCCAGTCGTCGCGCTCGACCAGTTGCAGGTAGCGCCCGGCGTACAATAGCCGGCCGTTGTCTTTCGAATCGACCATGTTGGATGTCCACTTGAGGATCACGCTGAACGAATCGGCCGCGTGACAGTCCCAATGCCCGCAACCGACAACTGAACAGGAAGAATTATGCGCTTTTCCGCACTCGTCTTCACCCTGATGGCCGGCTTGCTGACGGCCGCACCGCTCTGGAGCCAGGAAGCGGCTTCGAGCGCCGGCGGCGAGGATGCCCGAAACGACGCCGCTTCGTCTTCGGCCCCGAGCCCCGCGCAGCAGATGAGCCACTGGTTCGAGCGTGCCGCAAGGGCCTACCAGCGCCAGGACATCGAGGCCTGGGTCGAAGCGACGACCGAGTTGCATCGCCTGCGTCCCTACAACCAGGACTTCATGCGCCATCTCGTCGAGGGGCATGCGCGGCTGGGCAATACCAGCCAGGCCTTCGAGATGATGCTGACCATGCAGCAGCAGGGCCTGTCGGTTGACTGGGATGCCATCGACGCCGTCGAGCCACTGCGCGAGCACAATCTCTACGATCACCTCAACCGCCTGATGGCCGAAGCGGGCGAGCCCTTCGGCGATATCGAGACCTACGCCACGCTCGACAGTGAACACGCCATGCCCGAGGCGATGGCGCTCGACGCCGAAAGCGGACGGATGTTCATCGGCACCGTGCGCGACGGCCTGGTCCTGACGAGCACCGACGGCGAGAACTGGTCAACCTTCGCCGCGCCTTCGGGGGTGGGGAAACTGCAGGCGGTCTTCGACCTGGAAGTCGACGCCGAGCGCGGTCGCCTGTGGGTAGCCACCGGCGCGGTGTCCCAGTTCCAGGGCGAAGAGCGTGAAGACGGCGTGCGAAGCTCGCTGCTGCGTCTCGATCTCGAGACCGGAGACCTGCAGGCCGAATACCCGCTCAGTTCCGGCAGTGGTCGCAACCTGATCGGCTCGCTGGCGGTCGCCGGCGACGGCACGGTTTTCGCTGCCGACACGCAGTCGCCGATCATCTACCGCCTCGACCCCGGCGCCGGCAACCTGCGCCCCTTCTTCGGTCATCAGAGCTTCACCAGCCTGCGCGGGATGGCGCTCAACGAAGACGACAGCCTGCTCTACATCTCCGACTATGAACTCGGCCTGTTCGTGGTCGACGTCACCGGTGGGCAGCAGGCCTGGCAGCTCGCCGTGCCCGAGACCTTCAATGCCGGCGGCATCGACGGGGTGTTCTTCTGGGACGGCCACCTCGTGGTGATCCAGAACGGCATCACGCCGCAGCGCCTGGTCCGGCTCGACCTCGGCGAAGACGGCCTCGGCGTCACGGCCGTGGCGCCGCTGGCGGCCGCCCACGACAGTTTCGATACGCCCACGTTCGGGGTGATGGATGGCTCCGATCTCTACTTTCTGGCCCGCAGCCACTGGCAGCACGTCGATGCCGATGGCGAGGCCGCCGGCGATCTGCCGGATGTGCCGGTCATGACGATCGATGTGTCCAGCGCCTCGGTGCGTGTGGTCGGTCAGGAGCTGATCGACCGCCTCAAGCGCCAGGAGGCCGAAGCGGCCCGTCGCCGTCAGGAGGACGGTGAGGGCTGAGTTCCCGCACGCGGTGGAGGCGCTCGCGCAGCGGGCGCCCGAAGCCGAGGCGGTCGAGCAGGGCGTCGAGCGCGTCCCCGTCGCCGGTCGAGCGCGCCAGGTCGGCGGCGTGCTCGGGTAGCGGAACCTCGCCGTGCAGGCCGGTCAGGCGCCGCGCCAGGCGCGCGGCGGCCTCGTGCTTGCGCAGCTTTGCTGCCAGGGTCTTCGCCCCCCGCATCTTCAGCCAGGCGATCTCGTCGAGGCGCTGGTAGATGGCGTCGAGGTCGCCGAAATGGGCCAGCAGGGCCGAGGCGGTCTTGGGGCCCACGCCCGGCACGCCGGGAATGTTGTCGACCGCGTCGCCGGTCAGCGCCAGGAAATCGGCGATCTGATCCGGCCGGACGCCGAAATGCTCGAGCACGCCCTGCCGGTCCAGTTGGCGCCGGCGCGAGAAATCCCACCACCAGTCTCCCTCCTCTACCAGCTGCGCGAGATCCTTGTCGCCGGTGACTACCCAGACCCGCTGACGGCGTGCGCGGCAACGGCCGGCGAGCGTGGCGATCAAATCGTCGGCCTCGTAGTCGCGATCGGCGAAGACGGACAGGCCCATCGCGCGCACGAGGTCCTTGCACCAGGCGAACTGGCGCTTGAGCTCCTCCGGTGCCGGTTCCCGGTTGGCTTTGTAGTCGGGATAGATATCGTTTCGGAACGACGTCGTCAGCGACTCGTCGAAAGCCACGGCCAGGTGGCCCGCGCGCGTGGTCTCGATGAGTTCGCACAGGAAGCGGGCGAAGCCGTAGACGGCATTGGTGGGCTGTCCCGCCGGGTCGGCGAAGCGGTCCGGCATGGCGTGCCAGGCGCGAAAGACGTAAACGCTGCCGTCGACGAGGTAGGCCGAACGGCCGTCGTGCGCCGGGTCGGCCGGTGCCATCAGTTGATCCCGGTCAGCCGCTTTCGAAGGACGCTATTGCGCGGGAAATGCGCCAGTAGGAACTCCATCTGGTCGGCCAGGATGCGCTTGCCCTGCAGGTACACGTATTCGGCATGCGTGGGCGTGAACGGGATGGCCAGCAGCTGCATGCCGGCTTGCTCGGGCGTTCTCGACCCCTTGTGATTGTTGCAGCGCTTGCAGGCGGTGACCACGTTGGCCCAGGTGTCGACGCCGTCGGCGGCCAGCGGCTGGACGTGATCGCGCGACAGCTCGCGTTCGCGAAACTGCTCGCCGCAATACAGGCAGAGGTTCTCGTCTCGGCGAAACAAGGCGCGGTTGGACAGCGGCGGGGTGTAGCGCTCGTAGAAGCGGTGCGCGTCGGGGTGCGAGCCGTGGGTGGCGATGATCGCATTGACCGGAATCTCGGTCCGGCGTCCGCTGCTGGCGTTGATGCCGCCATGGAGTCTGTAGAGCACGCTGCCGAGCGCGTAGCACACCTGGTCGAGAACGATCAGCCGAACGGCCGCCTGGTAGCCGATCCACTCGAGCGGCATGCCCGTGACGTCCGTTCGCAATACTTGCTGGCCTAGGTTCAGCATATTGTGTGCTCCAGGTTCCGGCTACCCAACATCTTGTGTCGCCTTCCCTGTGTTGCGCCTATATCATCCGGGTTTTGCCACCAAATGCAAGCCCGCAAACGACCGTAGCGAGGCGCTTGCAGGCCTTCGGATACGGTAACCGATCGGAGTGAACCCGTCCGCGGGTTCGCAGGTCGAAAGGCGACGTCGCTGCAATGTTCATTGGAGTGTGTACGCAGATCATGAAACGACGACTAAAGCCATTTGCGCTGGCCACCCTCCTGCTGCTGGTCGCCCAGTCGCTCAACGCCGCCCTGCCGGCCGCCGTCGACGGGCAGCCGGTACCGTCGCTGGCGCCTATCCTCGAGGAGGTCATGCCCGCGGTGGTCAACGTGCACACGCGAACGCGCGTGCAGGTGCGAACCAGCCCGTTCTTCGACGACCCCTTCTTCCGGCGCTTCTTCGATTTCCCCAGCGTGCCGCGCGAGCGCGTCCAGCAGAGCCTGGGGTCGGGCGTGATCGTCGATGCCGAAAACGGCTACGTGCTGACCAACAATCATGTCATCGACGGCGCCGACGACATCGCGGTGCGCCTGAGCGACGGGCGCGAACACCCGGCCGAGTTCGTCGGCTCCGATCGCGACACCGACCTTGCGGTGATTCGGATCGACGCCGAGAATCTCGCCGAGCTGCCGCTCGATGAGTCCGAGCGGCTTCGCGTGGGCGATTTCGTCGTGGCGGTGGGCAATCCCTTCGGACTCGGCCAGACAGTGACCTCCGGTATCGTCTCGGCGCTCGGCCGGCGCGGCCTTCGCGGCCTCGAATACCAGAACTTCATCCAGACCGATGCCTCGATCAATCCCGGCAACTCCGGCGGCGCCCTGATCGACCTGCGCGGCCAGCTGGTGGGCATCAACACCGCCATCTTCACGCCCTCGGGGGGTAACGTCGGCATCGGCTTCGCCATCCCGGCCGGCACAGCGGCGCATGTCATGACCCAGTTGGTGGAATACGGCGAGGTGCGGCGCGGCTCCTTCGGGGTCGAAGTGCAGGATCTCGACGAACGGCTGCGCGAGGCCCTCGGCGTCGAAGAGCTCCGGGGCGCCGTAATCACGCAGCTGGCGCGCGACTCGGCCCTGCGGGAAGCGGGCCTGAAGGCCGGTGACGTGATCGTCGCTATCGACGGTCGGAAGGTCGACGGTGCCCAGGGCCTGCGCAACATCGAGGGTCTGCTCGCCGTGGGCACGAGCGTGCGGGTCGACTACCTGCGCGAGGGCGCGCGCCGATCGGCCAGCGTGCCGATCGAGGAAGACCTGGACGCGCGAATCTCGGGCCGCAGGCTCGACCCGCGCATGGAAGGCATGATGCTCGTGAGGATGCCCGAGCGCACTCGCCTGCGGGGCGTACTCGTCGAAGAGGTCAGGCGCAATTCCCCGGCCTGGGCAGCGGGACTGCGTGCCGGCGACGTGATCGTTGCCCTCGATCGCGAGGCGGTCCGCAGCCTCGGCGGGTTCCGCGAGCGTTTCCCGGTCCCGGGCGATCGGGCGCTGCAGCTCGAGATTCGGCGCCGGGGCGTCGGTTATCTGGTCACCCTCGAGTGACCGCCAGGCGCGCCCGGACCGCCGGGCAAGACTTGCCAGCGCCGATCTAGGGGCGTAGATTCGGGGCTGGAACGCCCCGGAGCGCCCCCATGAACCGATCCAGCTTCCTGATTCTCACCCTTTTCTGGCTTGTGCTGGCTCGACCCGCCGGGGCCGAACCCCAAAGCCAGGCGGCGCTGCTCGACGTGCTGGCGGCCGCCTCACCCGGCACCGCCGTCGAGTTCGACGGTGCCCTGCTCGATCACGCCGTTGCCGGCCGGGTCCGGCTCGAGCGCATCAAGCTCCGGGCTCGCGGCGCGTCCACCCGCGTGCTGCGCGACGGCGTCGCCAAGGCGATCGAGTCGAGCCGACGGCTGGTCTTTTCCGGCGGCGCGGTAGCCGATCCGCGCCTGCGCATCGGCCTGCTCCTCGACCCGGATACCGGAGCGCTGACCGGCGCGATCTCGGATCGGGGCGAACTGCGCTCGATCACGCGCGGGCAGGCCGCCGACGGCGCAGCCATCATCGTGCGCGATTCCGATAGCCAGCTGCCCGAAGGTGTGGACCTCGAATTCGCCTGCGGCAATCTCGATTTCGACCGGCCGGCGACCGCGCCGTCCGGCCTGGTGCCCGACACCGCGGCGACGGCGCGCGGCGGCCAGCTGCGCTTCGGCGTGCTGGCTTTCGACACCGACAAGGAGTGGCTCGACAATCGTTTCGGCAACGACACCACGGCGGCCAACGAGTGGATCGAGGATCTGCTGGTGATCAGCAACACGATCTTCGAGTCCCAGCTCGACCTACGCATGCTGCAGGGCGATACCCTGCTTCGCGTCGGCTCCGACCCGTACTCCGGCACCCAGGCCGACCAGGCGTTCCTCGAGGAGTTCGGCGGCTACTGGGAGAGCAACTACAGTGGCGTCGACCGGACCCACGCGGCGCTCATTTCGGGCCGTTCGGGCTCGGGTTTTTCGGCCGCCGGCATCGCCTGGGTCAACTCCTACTGTGCCGAGCAGCAGGTGGGTGGCAGCTACAGTCTCAACCTGCTGTTCTACAGTAACGCCGTACCGACCGATATCAGCGCGCGGGTGTTCGCCCACGAGATCGGCCACAACCTGGGTTCGGTGCACACGCACTGCTACAACCCGCCCATCGACGAATGCTACGCCTCGGAATCCGGCTGCTATTCCGGGCCGGTCAGCTGCCCGGGCGGCGGGAACGGCACGCTGATGAGCTACTGCAACTTCTCCGAGGGCAGCGGCGGCGCCGGCTGCGGCCAGAACAAACTGGAACTGGCACCGGCGGTGGAGACCCTGCTCAACCAGCGCGTCAATTCGAACATGCCCGCCTGCATCGTCAGCGACATCGCCCTGTTCCAGGATCGCTTCGAGGCCGACTGACCGACTGTCGGTCTCGCATGATCGAGTCGGGCGGGTGCGTGCCGTGCTAATTTGTAGGCGACCGTTCCGTCGCGCCCGTACATGTCCGATTCTCCCAGGCTAGAGCACGATCCCGATCAGCCGCGTCGCGTGCTTGCCAGTGGCGACTGGCGGCTGCAGCACGCCGGCGAGATCGAGCCGCTGTTCGATCGCCTGCTTGCCGATGCAGGCGAGCTCGATGCCAGCGAGGTCACGGGCCTAGACGCCGCCGGCGCCCTGTTGCTGATCCGTGCCGCCGAACGCCTGTCCATCGACGCCGGCACCATCGATTTGCGCGAGTCCCACCGGCCGCTGCTCGAGTTGGTCGTCAACGCCTTGCAGCGTGACCAGACGCCCGAAACGGAACCGTCGCCGCTGTGGCGCGAGTGGCTGGGCGGCATCGGCCGGCTTACGGCCAGCGCGGGCGGAAACCTGCGCCTTGCCGTCGGATTTCTCGGTCTGGCGCTTGCCCGGCTGATCGTGACGCTGCCCCGGCCCTCACAATGGCGCGTGACGGCCACGGTGTTCCACATGCAGCAGGCCGGGCTCAATGCGCTGCCGCTGACCGCCCTGCTCAGCTTTCTCATCGGCGCGGTGGTCGCCTACCTCGGCGCGACGGTGCTGCGCGACTTCGGCGCCGAGCTGTTCGTGGTCGACCTGATCACCTACTCGTTCCTGCGCGAATTCGGCGTCTTGCTGACCGCCATCCTGCTGGCCGGGCGCACCGCCAGCGCTTTCACGGCACAGATCGGCACGATGAAATCGCGCGAGGAAATCGACGCCATGCGCACGCTCGGACTCGATCCGATCGTGCTGCTGGTGCTGCCGCGGCTGATCGCGCTGGTGATCATGCTCCCCATCCTGTCGCTGCTGGCGACCATTTCGGGTTTTGCCGGCGGCCTGGCGGTGTCGGTCCTGTCGCTCGGGCTCGAGCCCGAGATGTTCCTGGCGCGAATGCACGACGCGGTCACGATCGAGCACTATCTGGTCGGCTTGCTGAAGGCGCCGCTGTTCGCCGCAACGATCGCGCTCATCGGCTGCCTGGAGGGCTTCAAGGTCGCCGGTACGGCGCAGTCGGTGGGTGAGCGAACCACCTCGGCGGTGGTGCAGAGCATCACCCTGGTCATCGTCATCGACGCGTTCGCCGCGGTGTTCTTCATGGAGATGGGATGGTGAGTCACGCGCCGGAAAACAGCGCCGATCCGGCCATCCGCGTGCGCGGGCTGGTCAATCGATTCGGCAATCAGACGGTTCACCAGGGCCTGGACCTGGACGTCCGCCGCGGCGAGGTGCTGGGCGTGGTCGGCGGCTCGGGAAGCGGCAAGTCGGTGTTGATGCGTGCGATTCTCGGCCTGCGTGCGCCGCAGGCGGGGCGCATCCAGGTCCTCGACCGCGTCGTCGGCGAGGGCCGGGATTCGCTCGAGAGCCTGCGGCGGCGAACCGGGGTGCTCTTTCAGGATGGGGCGTTGTTCTCCTCGCTGACCGTGCGCGAGAACGTCGAAGTGCCGATCATGACCCACGCGCCCGATGTGTCGCCCGCGCTCAGGTGCGAGCTGGCGCGCCTGAAGATCAGGCTCAGCGGCCTGTCCCTGGCGGCCTGCGGCAAGTACCCCTCCGAGCTCTCCGGCGGCATGCGCAAACGCGCCGGCCTGGCACGGGCACTGGCGCTGGATCCCGAGCTGCTGTTTCTCGACGAGCCGACGGCCGGGCTCGACCCGATCGGGGCGGCGGCCTTGGATGAACTGCTGCGCACCCTGGCCGATGCGCTCGGCTTGACCGTATTCCTGATCACGCACGATCTTGATACGCTCTACGGCGTATGCGACCGCGTTGCCGTCATCGGCGACGGTCGCGTACTGGTCAGCGGATCGATCGAGGAAGTCGAAGCCTTCGACCACCCCTGGGTTCGCGATTATTTCCATGGACCGCGCGCACGCCAGGCGAAGTCCGCGCAGGTCCGATAAGGAGTCACAGGATGGAGCCACGCGCCAACCACGTGCTGATCGGAGCGTTCACGCTCGCAGGTGCCGTGCTGCTCGTCCTCGGCGCGCTGTGGTCGGCCCGTTACGCCACCGACCAGGCCTGGCAGGAACTCGAAGTGCACTTCCTGCAGCCGGTCAGCGGCCTGAGCGTGGGCTCGACCGTCCAGTACAACGGTATCGGCATGGGCAGCGTGCGCGACCTGCGGCTGTCGCCGGACGATCCCGGCCGCGTGATCGCCGTCATCCGTCTCGAAGACCAGGCGCCGCTGCGCGAGGACACGACCGCTCGGCTGTCTTTTTCGGCGCTGACCGGTGTTTCCACCATCCAGCTGCGCGGCGGCAGCGCCGATAGCCCGCCGCTCGGCCTGCCGCCCGGGCGCGATCGGCCGGTGATCATCGCCGAGGAATCAGGTCTTCAGCGCCTGATCGAAACGTCCGAGGACATCGCCAGTACGGCCAGCGAGGTCATGCTCAGGCTGCTCGAGTTTCTCAGCGAGGAAAACGCCGCGCGCGTGTCGACCATGCTCGACAACATCGACGCGTTCACGCAGACCCTGACCGGCGAGCGCGAGCGCCTCGGCGAAATCGTCCACAACCTGCACGAAAGCAGCGAAGAGCTGGTTCCGCTGATGCGCGAGCTGCGCGCCATGACCGGCGAAGTGGGCGCGTTGATCGAAGCGACCGAACCGGCCCTGGCGGAGGCTTTCCCGCGCGCGGCCGACGATCTGGGCGACGCCATGCGCCGCCTGGCCGACGTGTCGGCGCGCATCGACCGCCTGGTCGAGCGCAACGAGGCCGCGGTCGCCGGATTCGGAGACGAAGTGCTCACGCCGATGGGTCCGGCGGTGTCGGAGTTCCGGCAACTGATCGACGAGTTCTCGATGCTCGTCGAGCGCATTGAACGCAACCCCGCGGGCTTCCTGCTCGGCGGAGAAAAGCCCGAGGAGTATCGACCGCAATGAGCTCGAGCAAGATTCAACGGACCGCGACGCTCCTGGCGCTTGCCGCGCTGTCGACGGCGTGCGCGCTCGGAGGCGGCGACGTGCGCTACCGCGTGATCGCGCCCCAGGTGACCGTCGAGGTCGATACTTCCCCGAGCCGGGCGGTGGTGCTGGCGATCGGCCGGCCCGAGGCCGACCGCACCCGCGACTCCAGCCGCATCCTGGTGCGGCGCGGACGCCATCTGCTGCCCTGGCGGGAAGCCGCCTGGACCGATCGCGCGCCCGACCTGCTGCAGAGCCTTGCGGTGGAGAGCCTGGACGGTCGCCTGGCGACGGTCGTTCGCCGCGGTTCCCTTCCGGCCGATTACCGTCTCGACCTGGACTTGCGCCGCTTCGAGCTGGTCGAGGCCCATGGCGGACTGGTTCCCGAGTTCTCCATGGGCGTGAGGCTGCTCGACGCCTCCGGCCGGATGCTGGGCGCCACGACGATCAGTGCCTCGGGGAACCCGGCGGCGGGCCGTTCGCTCGACGCGGCGATGTCGGCCATGGAAGCGGCCATTTCGAACGGTCTCGGACTGCTGGCCGAGTGGCTGGGTGCGCGGCTGTCGCGCGAGTCCGGCCACGAATAGGTGACGGCCGGGGCGCGATCCGGCGCCGTCAGTTGTTTCCGCCGCGCCGTGTCTCGGCGTCCTGTCCGCCCGGGTCGATCAGGTCCATCAGCGGGTCGAGCCGATCCCTCAGCATGGGCAGGAACGGCCGGAGCTGCTCGAATTCCCCGCGCTCGAGCATGCGCAGCGCCTGTTCGACGTCCGGCGGGCCGGAGCGGCCGCGCCGCGCCATGTCGATCGGCACGACGCGTCCCGAAAGCCCCTCGTCGACGATCTGCTCGGCGCCACGCCCGTTGGGTGGCGGCGGCGTCTGGATGATGAAGCCGGCGTTGACCGGCAGGGCCCGGTTGTCCGGGCAGAGGCCCAGGGCGTCGAGGTCGGGCAGGAAGCGGTGCTGCAGGCTGCGCGCGCCCTCGGGGTCGGTCGCGGGCAGCAGGAAGCTGAAGGTTTCATCGCCGGTGCGAAAGACCGTGTCCTCGCGCCGCACTCGCTCGCCCAGGGTGGATCCGATGCGCGCCAGCGCCCGTTCGGCGTGCGTCTCGCCCAGCTCTTCCAGCAGGGCCGAGAAGCCTTCCAGGCGCAGGTGCATCAGCACCAGCGGCTGCTTGTGCCGATGGGCGAAGCTCATGGCCTGGAGCAGGCGTTCCTCGCAGTAGCGCCGGTTGCCGAGCCCGGTGGCCGGATCGATGTGGTGTTCGCTCTCGAGCAGACGCAGGCGCCGGCTCGAGCGCCCGGTGCGGGCGTAGGCCATAGCGCGCGCGGTCAGTTCGCTGGCCTGGAAGGGCTTGGCGATGAAGTCGGTCGCGCCCAGGGCGAGCGCCCGATGGCGACGTTGCTCGCTGTCCTCCTCGCCGGTGATGAGTACCACCGGCAGGTCGGCCAGTTCCTCGCGTTCCGAGCAGCGTACCTGCTCGAGCAAGTCGAAGCCGCTCTTGCCCGCCATGCGCAGGTCGCTGAACAGGGCCATGATGTCCGGATCGGCCTGAAGCAGCTCCCAGGCTTCTTCGGCCGACTCGGCGAGCAACAAGTCGAACTGTTCGCCGAGAATGCGTTCGGCACAGGCGCGCATCAGTCGGCTGTCGTCGACGAACAGGATGCGCGGTCGGGTGGGTTGGTTTCGGGTTTCGGCGCTCATGCCTGTGTCAATGCAAATTCCGCGCCAGTTGGCTCCCCGGCTTGCGCCGCTTCATCCTATCGGCCGCCGGCGTGCCTGCCGTGCCGCGCCTGCGGCGCGCCGCGATGACGCCCGGCGTCTGTCGGGGTGACACCGGCGGTCACTTGACGGCCGGCAGCGGCAGCTCGGGCAGCGCGCTTGACTTGCCGCGGGAGGCCCCGGAGACTGCTGGCATGGGCTGGATGGGACGCAAGGTCGACAATCTGGGCAGCGCCGTGGCGGGTGCCGGCGGCGGCATGGGGCTGTCCCAGGCGCCGGCCTACACGCAGGCCTACCTGCAGCGCCTTGGCGGCCACCTCGACGAGGCCCGGCGAACGCTCGGCCTGGTCGAACGCGGCATACTGGTGCCCGAGCTGACGCCCGCCGAGCGCGCGCAGGCGGTCGAGGGATTCGCCGATCGCGTGGCGGAGCTCGAGGTCACCCACGCGGCCATCGCCGACGCCTCGCCGATGATGCAGCCCCTGCTGATGATGCGGCACGCGGATTCCGAAATCGCCGCGCGGGCCTGGGAAGCGTTCACGCCCGCCATTCCGATCGATGCGCCCTCGCTGATCTGGACCGGTATCGGCGTGTTCATTGCGCTCGTGGTCTACGAGCTGTTCAAGTCGCCGGCGGCGATCGTCCGGCGGCGACGCAGCCTGCGATCGCGCTGACCGACAACGGCCCGGGCGGTCGCTTGC
>JAAAPE010000038.1 GCA_009908385.1 Gammaproteobacteria bacterium | reverse complement strand
GCCGATTTCCGCTTCCAGGCGGTCGCTCACGCCGGCCATCTGCGTCTCGGCGTCTTCGCCCAGCGACGCGGCCAGGCGCTGCATCCAGTCGTAGCCCGGAATGGTCAGGCCGAAGGCCACGCCCGCTTGCCCGCTGCTGAGGAAGCCGGTCCGCGGCGAAGGCGGCAGCGTCAGCTCCCAGGCCCGTCCTTCCCGGCCTTCGGCCAGCACCGCCAGCCGGCCCTTGCCGGCGCTGCTGCCGTAGCCCATGGCGAGCTGCCGGGTCGCGAACACGCCGAGGGCCTCGAATTGCGCCAGCTGCTCGTCCTGAAGACCCTGTCGCATCATGGGCCCGAGCCGGGCCATGTCGGCCCACAGGAACAGGCCGTGACCCGAGGCGTCGATCTGCCGCTCGAAGGCGCGCATCGGGTGCGCGTCGGGCGCCGACCATTCGTAGGATGCGGCCAGCCCTTCGGCGCTGGCGCTCATGCCCGTGAGGAAGCGGGCGCGGCGGGTGTCGGGATCGAATTCGTAGAAGATCGGGAACATCGTCGCCAGGATCTGGCCGGGGCCTTCGCCCTCGGCCGGCTCGATCAGCTGCAGCATGGCGGCCTGTCCGGCCAGCTCGGCCAGCGCCGCGTCGAGACCGGCCACGGAATCGAAATCGAAGCGGCCCTCGATGAGCAGGTCGGCTTCCAGCGGCTGCGGGCCGTCTCCCACCAGGGCGATTTCCAGCGGCGAGCGCAGGTCATCGAGCAACAGCGTCAGCACCGGTGCCAGCGGACCCAGTTCGGCGGCCAGCACCTCGGGCAGGCGGGCCTGCAGCGAGGCGATGGCCTCGCGGTTGGCCGGCGTGTCCAGCCCCTTGCCGATGGCGCTGTCCTTCGGTGCGGCGGCCAGGCCCCAGACGCCGGGCAGGCGCAGATAAGCGATGGTCTCGGCCGGCAAGGCGTCGACCAGCCGGGCCCGGTCGGCCACCGCCGGATCCCAGTCGGAGAATTCTCCGCCCTGCGGCAAGTCCTCTTCGGGTGCGGCGGAGCGCTCGCAGCCGACCGTCGCCAGGACGACGGCCACCAGAAGCGCCAGTAGAATGGATTGCGGTTTCATGCGTCTCCCTCGGACGTTGGCGGATCTCCAGCGGCAGTATAGCCGCCGCCGGAGCGCTGTCGCGCCGCGATTCCGGGCGCGGGTGCTTCAGGGACATCGCGTTTGAACGTATGATGAGACTTTGAATTCACGGGGAGTCTTCATGCCGTCGTTCGATATCGTCTCCGAAGTCGATCATCACGAGCTGGCCAATGCCGTCGACCAGGCCAGCCGCGAAGTGGCCACACGCTTCGATTTCAAGGGAACGGACTCCGCATTCGAGCTCGAGGGCAATCGGGTCAAGCTCCGTACCGAGTCGGAGTTCCAGCTCGATCAGATGCTCGATATCCTGTATACCAAGCTGTCGAAGCGCGGTATCGACCTCGACGGTGTCGAAGCCGGAGAGCCGGAGATCCTGGCGAAGACGGCGACGCGCGGCGTCGACATTCGCGAAGGCATCGACGCCGACATGGCAAAGAAGATGGTCAAGCTCATCAAGCAATCGAAACTCAAGGTCCAGGCCAGCATCCAGGGCGATCAGGTTCGCGTGACCGGCAAGAAACGCGACGATCTTCAGGCGGCCATGGCCCTGCTGCGCGAGGCCGAGCTGGGGTTGCCCCTCCAGTTCAAGAACCTGCGCGACTGATTTCTGCCAAGGAGAAACACGCCATGCCAGTCACGACCAGGCCGTTTGGGGTTCTGCTCGCATTCCAGCTGCTGCTCGCTTCAGGCGCCGCCCTCGCCGACGACGATCGGGTCGTGCTGGCCCGCCTGCTGGCGACTTTCCTGGCGGGCGCATCGGAGAACGATGCGGCGGTGCACGAGCGTTTCTGGGCCGACGACCTCGTCTACACGAGTTCGGACGGACGACGCTACGGCAAGCCGGAGATCCTGTCGTCCATGGCCGATGCCGGCGACGAGTCGCGCCTGCCACCGACCGTCTATTCGGCCCGGGACACGAGCATCCGCGTTTTCGGCGATACCGCGGTGATCACCTTCCGCCTGCTGGCGGATCAGGCGGGTGAACGGGTCGGTGAGTACTACAACACCGGTGTGTTCCGGCGCCGGGCCGAGGGATGGCAGGCAGTGACCTGGCAGGCCACCCGCGCCGCCTCGATGGCGAGCGCATCCGATTCAGGGGATCAGGGCTAGCTTGCCGGTCGTCTGGCCGGACTCGATCCGCCGCTGGGCGTCCCCGGCTTTCTCCAGGGGCCAGGACTCGACCGGCAGCGGCAACAGCCGGCCGTCTTCGAATCGCTCGAGCAACCACTGCATGCCTTCGCGCATCGCCGGCGCGTGCGACTGCAGGAAGCTCAGGTTGGCCGCGAGCACGCTCCGGTTGGACTGCGTCATGTCCATCGGGTTGAAGCGCGGCGTGCGCAGCCAGTCGCGGGCCAGCTTCAACCAGTTGAGCCGGCCGTTTCTGGGCAGCATGGACGCGAAGCCGTAGACCACCAGTCGGCCGGTCGGCGCGAGGTGGGCATAGCTCTGGCCGAGGGTGGCGACCCCGTTGGCGTCGAAGACGGCGTCGAATCCGTCGGGCGCGAGCCTGCTCGCTTCGGGCCAAAGCGAGGCCTTCGACTTGTCGATCACCGCGTCGGCGCCCATGGAAAACGCGTGTACTACCTTGTGCGACGCGCCGACCACGCCGATGGCGCGCACGCCGGCCAGCCGGGCGAGCTGGAGCAGGGCCGAGCCGACGCCCCCGGCTGCGGAATGGACCAGCCATGTTTCACCGGCCGCCGGGTGAACCTGCCGGTGCACCATCCACCACGCGGTCAGGAAGACCGTCGGCAAGGTGGCGGCCTGCTCGAAATCGACAGCGTGAGGTTTGGCGAATACGCCCTCGGCGGGCAGGCGAAGATGGCTGGCGTATCCGTTGAACAGGCTCAGGCCGATGACGTCGTCGCCGACCCGCCACCCGTCGACGTCGCGGCCGACCGCCGCGACCGTTCCGGCGACCTCGAAGCCGGGCGTGATCGGGTAGCCGTGCAGGCGCTTGGCGGAGGCATAGAGGCCCAGGCGGATGATGCTGTCGGCGTAATTGAGACCGCAGGCCCGGCAGGCGACGACCAGTTCGCCGGGACCGGGCCGCGGGTCCGGTTCCTCGATCAGCTCCAGTCGGGCGTGCCGGCCCGGCCGGCGGATGATGATGCGCTTCACGACGCGTTTCCTTCGGCCGCCGGGTGCTCGAGGACGACCTCGCAAAGGTCGGCCGGATCGCTGTGTCGCACCTTGAAGCCCAGTTCCCGCGCCAGGTTCAGCATGCGCGTGTTGTTGAACAGGACCTGGCCGATGAGCTCGCGCTGTCCGCAGCCGGCGCTGTAGCGCATCAGCTTTTCGAGCAGGATGCGACCCAGGCCGCGGCCCTTGATGCCGGAGCGCACCACGATGGCGAACTCGCCCCGGCGGTGGGCCCGGTCGGACGACAGGCGGGCCACACCCAGGATGCGCTTGTCGCCGTCGACGGCGACGAAAGCCATTTCGCGGTCGTAGTCGATCTGCGTGTACCGGGCCAGCTGCGAATGCTCGGGTTCGCGGATGACCCCGAAGAAACGAAACCGGATGTCCTCCGCCGTGAGGCTCTGGAAGAACTCGCGGTGCGCGGGCTCGTCTTCGGGTCGAATGGGGCGCAGCTGGATGTTCTCGCCGTCGAATTCGACCCACTCCTCCAGGTGCGAGGGGTAGGGAGCGATGGCCGGGGGCGGCGATTCGCCGGCGTCGGGTTCGCGTAGCAGGACGCGGGCATCGACCGCCAGGACGCCCTGTCCATCGGCGATCAGCGGATTGATGTCCAGCGACCGGATTCCCGGCAGATCGCACATCAGGCGGGCCACGCGGACCAGCACGTCGCAGACCAGGTCGATCCGGGCGGCCGGCCGGTCGCGGTAGCCGGCGAGCTGGCGGGCGACGCGCGTTCGCTCAACCAGCTGCCTCGACAGGCTCATGTTGAGCGGCGGCAGGCCGATGACGGTATCCCGGATCACTTCCACCGCGGTGCCGCCCTGTCCGAACAGGACGACGGGACCGAAAACCGGGTCGGTCTCGGTGCCGACGATCAATTCCACGCCGTGGCGCGCCGGTGCCATGGCCTGCACGCAGTAACCGGACTGCCGCGAGTCGTTCGCGGACGAAAGCAGCCCCTCCATGCGCCGGGCGGCATCGCGCACGGCCGGGGCCGACTCCAGTCCGAGTGCGACGCCCCCGAAGTCAGATTTGTGGGAGATGTCCGGCGACATGATCTTGAGTGCGACCGGGTAACCGATGCGTTCGGCCGCTTCCACCGCTTCCTCCGCATCGGCCGCGCCGTGGGTCGGCACGCAGGGGACACCGTAGGCTTCGAGCAGGCGCATGGCGTCGACTTCCGTCAGGCGGGCCCGGCCCGCCCCGGCGGCGTCGGCCACGATCGCGGCAGCCCGATCCCGATCGATGCGGGCTTCGGTCGGGACTTCGCCCGGCGTTTCGATCAGGGCCGACTGGTTGGCGTGGTACTCGAGCAGGTTGAGATAGGCGCTCACCGCGTCCTCGGGGGAAGAAAACCCCGGCAGGCCGGCGGCCGCGAAGTGCTCGGAGGCCCGGCGCGCGGCCCCGCCGCCGAGCCAGCATCCGAGCACCGGCTTGCGGGCCTCTGCGGCGGTCTCAGCGAGCGCCTCGGCCAGCGGTTCGGCGGGCGACAGAGCCGTCGGCGCGTGAATGACGAGCACGGCGTCCACCCCCTCGTCCTCGAGCAGGATTCCGAGCGCGCTGCAGAAGCGCTCCGGCGGCGCGTCGCCGATGATGTCGATGGGGTTGGCGCGCGACCAGTTATCGGGAAGGATGGCGTCGAGGCGTTCGATGGTGGCGTCGGACGGCTCCGCCAGGCTTCCGCCGCCGAGTACCAGTTCGTCGGTCGCCAGGATGCCCGGCCCACCACCATTGGTCAGGATGGCCAGCTTGGGCCCAACGCGGCCGGGCACTTTCGAGAGCACCTCGGCCATGCCGAAGAGATCCTCGATGCCGTGCACGCGCAGCGCGCCAGAGCGGCGGATGGCGGCCTCGTAGACAACGTCGCTGCCGGCCAGTGCGCCGGTATGGGAGGCGGCGGCCCGGGCACCCTCCGGCGCCCGACCGGACTTCACGACGATCAGGGGCTTGTTGCGCGCGGCCGCGCGCATGGCCGACATGAACTTCCGGCCGCGGCGGGTCGATTCCATGTAGAGCAGGGTCGAGCGGGTCCGACCGTCGATGCCCAGGTAGTCGATCACGTCGCCGATGTCGATGTCGAGGCAGTTGCCCAGCGAAACGAAGCTGGAAAAACCGATATCGCGCTCCGCCGCCCAGTCGAGCACGGCCGTGGCCAGCGCGCCGGACTGACTGACGAAAGCGAGCCGGCCGTCGTGGATACCGGTGTGCGCGAAACTGGCGTTCAGGCCGTGACCGGGCACCAGCAGGCCGACGCAGTTCGGCCCCAGGAAGCGCAGCCCGTGCCGGCCGGCGTTCTCGAGCAGTTCGCCTTCCAGATCGCGTCCGGCTTCCCGGCTTGCGGTCTCGAAGCCGGCCGTGACGATGACCGCCGCACGGGTCCCCACCTGCCCCAGTTCGGCGATCAGGCCCGGAACGGAAGGCGCCGGCGTGCAGATCACGCCCAGCTCCGGCGGTTCGGGGAGATCGGCCACGCGGTGGTAGCAACGGTAGCCGCCGACCCGTCGGTGGCGCAGGTTGACCGGATCGAGCCGGCCTTCGAAGCCGCCGTCGACGAGATTGGAGAAGATCGCCCGGCCCACGCTGCCCGCGCGATCGGAGGCGCCGATCACGGCCACCGATCGCGGGCGAAACAGATGCTCAAGGTATCGTGTCGACATGCCGCGGTGCCGGAATCCTCGCCCTCGGGCCTTGACGCAAGACTACCATCGCCGCCGCGCTGCAGAGTGGAAGCTATTCTTCCTCGTCCCAACCGTAGTCGAAGGTGATTTCCTCGTCGGCCTCGATCGCGCGCAGCGCGTAAAGCTCGTCTCCCCACCAGTCGGCATTGGGCTCGGAGGCGTGATTGAGGAAGCGCATTTCGTTGACGCCGTCGATGCCTTCCCAGCGATCGCTTTCCTCGTTCCAGAGCCAGAGCACGTGCATATCGTCGCGCTGCGTGGCCTGCCCTTCGTAGGTGCCGATGTACTCGTCGGCCTCGATGCGGCGCCGTGCGAACAGACCGCGACCGTGTATCGGGGACTCGGCCACGTAGGCCGTCGGGTTGTCGTCGTAGCCACCCTTGCTCATGATTCGGCCGGCCGCAGGCGCCCGGTGTCCGGGTCGACGTGCAGTTCCTGGGTGGCGTCGAAGCGAGGCAGTCCGCGGGCCGCCAGATCGCGCATCACGCGGTTGGCCGAGTCGGGCCGGAGCGGGTAGATGTGCATCATCCGGGAATCCTCGACGACCGTCCAGGCGACCAGTCCGATGTCGGGATGGTGATGGACGGTGATGCCATCGGCACGGGCAGAGGGGCCGGCCGACTCGATCATGCTGCCGTAGTCGGCGTCGAAAACCACCGGATCCAGCGGCTGCGCCCGCCAGTCGATGGCGTGGCTGTCGAGCAAGGTCGTCAGCGTACGCAGCGCGCGGAGCCAGAGGATGTAGTCGTCGATCTCGCCCCGGAACTGGTCGAGGCTGAAGAAGGGCACGTCGACGCGGTTCTCGGATGCGCTCCAGCGTGCTTCCAGGCCGCCCGGCAGCGCATGCTCCTGGTTCGTGCCGGTATCGACGAGCACCTGTTCGACGACCGGCCAGAATCCCCCGAGGCCGGCGCCGTCGAGCTGGACGTGCTGCAAAGCGATCAGGTCGGCAAGGGTGAGCAACTGGCCGTGAACGGTTTCCAGGCCGATCGACTCCTCGATCAGAGCGCGCGCCGGCGGATCGATGCTACCGCGCTCGAACAGCGCTTCCTCGAGCGCGGCGCGCAGGTTCTCGGCATTCTCCGGCGGGCAGAGCAGGGACATCGGCAGGGCGAGAAACTGGCCCTGGGCGGGCGCGTCGGGCGGCTGGAGTCGGGGGTCCGGCATCCGGCGCTGGTGGGCGCCGATCGCCAGAATGCCCGGTTCGAAGCCTCCTTCCCGGCGGGTCGAACCGCTCAGCTCCTCGAGGGCGCGCCACGCCGGAAACCCGGGGCGCATCAGTTCGAAGGGCTCGAACAGGCCGGCGCCCAGCACCAGCAGGCCCTCGTCCACACCGGAGACGACCCGCTGGAGGTCGGCGGCGAGGTGGCCGGCGAGGCGTTCGGCCTGTCGCCGGTCGAGGCAGCGGCCGGCTGTCTGGCCCGGAGGAATTTCCAGTCCGGCCAGCAGCCGGATATGATGCACGCTTTCGTTCATGATTGGATTCGATGCGGTAATGACCGATTCACCGATCTGGCGCGTGGAGCGCTTTGAAGACCTGTCGACCGATCGGCTCTACGCCATGCTCGCCGCCCGGGTCGCGGTGTTCGTGGTCGAGCAGGACTGCCCTTACCAGGATCTGGACGGCCTCGACCAGCGCGGTCTTCACGTGGGCGCCTGGTCGGGTGAAACGGTGCTTGCCTATGCCCGGGTGCTGCCGCCCGGCGAGCGCTTTCCGGAACCTTGCATCGGACGGGTCCTGACGGCGCGCTCGGCCCGGAGAACGGGCCTGGGGCGCGAGTTGATGCGCCGCAGCATCGGCACCTGCCGCCGGGTTTTTCCCGGGCAGGCGATCCGCATTTCCGCCCAGTGCTACCTGGAGCGGTTCTATTCGGAGCTGGGCTTCCGGACGGTCAGCGAACCCTATCCCGAGGACGGCATTCCACACGTCGAGATGTTTCTGGCCGCCGATTCAGAACAGTGAAAAGGGCGACTTGCCGCTGCCGCCGCCGCCACCCTTGCCGCGGCGCCGGCGTCGGCGCATGCGTGACAGCAGCGCCTGCTCCCGGGACTTGAGGAAGTCGCTTCGGTTGAGTTCTGCGGGTTTCATGCCGCGACGCTGCGCCTCGGCTTCGCGAAACCTGACGAAGTCCTGGTAGGCCTCGATTTCGGGCTTGAGCTCGCGCGTCATCAACTCGATCATGATCGCGTCGTCGAGGAAACCCAGGCCCGGGATGTTGTCGGGAATGAGATCGTGCGGGTCGTTGAAGTAGGCCAGGGCGGTCAGAACGCGCTTTCGCCCGACGTCCTTCATGCCCCAGCCCTCGTCTTCGAGCATGTCGATGAGCAGGCGGAGCATGTCGAGCCGCCCGCGGACGAACTCGCTGCTCTTGCCCCGTTCGGAAGCTTCCTTGATCAGGTGGCGAGCACCGACGACGATCTGTTCCTCGCTTTGCTCGCGGCTGGTCTTCATGGCCTTGCGCGCCATGTCGCGGAAGCGTTCGAGGTCCTTTTCGGAAAAATCAAGCGTGATTCTGAGACTCATGGATTCGGTTCCGTGCAGTTGTTCGACAGCGGGAGGTCAGGCGCATAGCCTAGAACGCGGCCCGCACAGCGTCAATGCCGTGCCCCGGGCGGGTTCGGGACGGTGTCAGGCGCCCGAGGCGAAAAGCCAGATGCAGCATACGAGCCCGCCGGCCCACATCAGCGACCGGGCCAGGTGGATATCGGCGAGATAGCAAATGCCGTAGGCGACTCGAAACGCGATGAAAGCGATGGCCAGTGCATCAACGGCGGCCTGGGCGGCGCCGGCGATGTGAGCGATGATCACGGCCGCCGCGAACAGCGGGAATGCCTCCAGGCTGTTTTGCTGGGCCCACCAGGCGCGTCGACGATAGCCGGTGACCGACTGGTACCAGTCGCGGGGGCGGCGGTTGTTGAAGCTCTTGTCACCGGCCTTGGCGATGCCGGCATAGGCCAGCGGCATGAGGCCGGCGATCAGCACGCACCACAGGGCGATCGTCATGGCAGTTGTTCCTCCTGAAAAATCCGGTCATTGCGCGTTCGATCCTGCCACGAACCTTGGCCCGCCGGATGGCGCGCTTGCACCGGCAATCGACCCGCTTGAAGGAAGTCTACACCAGCCGGCCCTGCCGGCACGTGCGGAAAACTCGCGCCACGCGTGAGGAGCGCTTCGAGGATGGATGACTCGGAGTTGTTCGCGGCTGTTCCAGGCTATACGCTGAGTGCTGATACAGTGCCTTCTCGCAAAGGGGCAGGAGCGACTTCCCGGTGATCGATTGCCGTGTTGACCGTATGGAACGGCTGGCGTGCGACTCGGCCTGAGCATCCTGGCCGCGCTGGCGGTGTTGCTGTTCGGGCAGCTTCTGCTGGCCTTGATCATCCATGGCGAACAGCAGCGGGACGCCGACCTGTATCGCTCGGCGGCCCTACAGGAGCTGGCTGCCCGCCGTGCGCGGGTTGAGGGCCTTCTCAATGCCAACCTGATCAGCGTCCGGACGCTGCGGGCGGAAATCGCGCTCAGCCCCAGCATCGATCCGCGGCGTTTCGAGCGGCTGGTGTCCGAACTGCTCACCGCGGACCTGCACACCCGGCACATCGCCGCCGCCCCGGACCTCGTGATCCGCCATGTCTATCCGCGCGCGGGCAACGAAGAAGCGCTCGGTTTGGACTATCGCTCGAACGCGGAGCAATTCGAGTCCATCCAGGCCGCCATCGAAGCCGAGGACATCGTCATCAACGGTCCCGTCGACCTTGTGCAGGGCGGGCGGGCGCTGATCGGGCGGGTGCCGGTCTATGAACGCGAGAGCGATCGTTTCTGGGGCGTGATCTCGGTGGTGATCGATCACGAAAGGTTGTTCCGGGATGCCGGGCTGATCGGTACCGGACAGTGGCGTTTCGGAATCCGGGGCGCCGACGGCAGTGGTACCGACGGAGAGATCATCGTCGGCGAGGCATCGCTGTGGGGGCTCGATCCCGTGACCGTTCCGGTCGAGCTTCCGGTCGGAAGCTGGTCGCTGGCGGCAGCGCCTGCCGGAGGCGCGTGGGAGCGGCCGCTGATGTCCTACGGCTGGCGCTGGGCGGCCGGCAGCGCGCTCAACCTGGCCCTGGCTGTTCTCATCTTCGGGCTGCTGGCGAGCCGGCTGCGCTTGCAGGGGGCCCTGGCGACGATCAGCCGGCAGGCGCGTTTCGACAGCCTCACCGAACTGCCCAATCGCGAGTTCTTCATGTACCAGCTCGAGGAGGCGGTTCACGCCGCGCGGCGTGATCGTGGCAGCTTCGCGCTGTTGTTCATCGACCTCGATCATTTCAAGGAGATCAACGATTCGCTCGGGCACGAAGCCGGAGACGAACTGCTTCGGGTGGTGTCCGGGCGAATCCGCGGCATGATCCGGGGCAACGACCTCGTCGGCCGTTTCGGCGGCGACGAGTTCGTGGTGCTGGTTCGCGAACTGTCCGCCCCGGTCGACGCCGAGATCGTCGCCACCAAGGTGCTCAACGCGCTCCACCCCGCGGTATCGATCAAGGGACACGACGTCACCATCGAAGGCTCGGTGGGGATCGCTGTCTACCCGGACGACGGCCAGACGCCCGGTGACCTGCTCAAGCACGCCGATCTCGCCATGTACGCGGCGAAGTCGGCCGGTCGGGGCACGAGCTACTTCTTCAACGACTCCCTGCGCAGGCAGGCCGAGTCCCACCTGGCCGTTCACAACGAGATCAAGCGCGGTCTCGTGGAGGGGCAGTTCTGCGTTTTCTACCAGCCGCTGGTCGACTCGGCCAGCCGGAAGGTGGTCGGCGTGGAAGCGCTGGCGCGCTGGCGGCATCCCGAGCGCGGTCTGCTCGGACCGGCGCATTTCATTCCGGTTGCCGAACATACCGGCGCCATCCGTGGCCTGGGGGACTTCGTGTTGCAGCGCGCCTGCGAGGATCTGGTCCGGATGCGCCGGTCGGGGCTCGACCTCAATCTGTCGATCAATCGTTCTTCGCGCGAATTCAACGACCGCCGCACCGTGATGCGCTGGCTCGACATCATCGATCAGTGCGGCATTGCGCGCGAGCATTTTACCTTCGAGATCACCGAGTCGGTGCTGATGCCCGATCGCGCCCGGCAGCATCGGCTGCTGCGCCGTCTCAACGCCGAAGGCATCGGCCTGTCGATCGACGATTTCGGCCAGGGCTATTCCTCGGTCAACTATCTCAAGAAGTTTCCGGTGCGACAGCTCAAGATCGACCGCGTGTTCGTCAGCGACATGGAGGACAGCCCGGAAGCCCGCGCCCTGGTCGAGGCCCTGGTCAAGATGGCGCAGGCCCTGCACCTTGAAGTCGTGGCAGAGGGCGTGGAGAGCGAGGCCCAGGCCGATCGCCTCGCGGCGCTCGGCTGTCAACTGCTGCAGGGGTTCCATTTCGGCCGCCCCATGGCGCTCGAACAACTGATCGAGCGATTGGCGCCGCGTTCAGTCCGGCGGGAGTGAGCGCTCGGAAACCGCCGCCTGCGGCGCCATCAGCCGCACCCTCTCGCGCATGGCGGTCGTCATCGAGACTCGCCCCTGGCCGTCGACGCGTAGCACCTTGTCGATGCCCAGCCTCGCGGCGATGCGCGGCCACTCCGCCTCGCCGGCAACCGCCAGTGCCGTCGCGCCCGCATCGGCGGTGCCGCCGTGTTCGGCGATGACCGTCACCGACACGACTCGATCGGCCGGATAGCCGCTTCGTGGATCGATGATATGGCCGTGGCGGATGCCCTCGTGCTCGCGGTAGCGCAGGTAGTTGCCGGAGGTGAAGACGAACTCCCCGTCGCCGGCCTCGAGCTCGGCCAGAATCCGTCCGCCTGCGCCGTCCGGATGCCGGATGCCGACGCGCCAGGGAGCCCCGCCCGCGCTGCCGATCACGCCGACATCGCCCCCGGCATTGACGATGGCGTGCTCGAGCCCGTGTGCCTCGAGGATCGCGAGCGCCCGCTCGACGGCGACGCCCTTGATGAAAGCCCCGAAGTCCATTTGTACGGCCGGATTGCGGCTGCCGATCGTGCCGTTCTCGATCTGGATATCGGTCATCGACGGCGACTGGGCCAGCAGGTCGGCAATGGCGTCCTGCGAGGGTGGCGGGCCCGACGGCAGTTGGCTGGCGTGAAATCCCCAGAGTGCCAGCAGGCGGCCGATGGCGGGGTTGAACAGTCCTTCGCTGGCCGACTCCAGTCGTTTCGCTCGGAGAATCGGCTCCAGCATCCCGGGCGGCAGTTCGATACGGCGGCCGCCGGCGAAGGCCCGGTTGACGGTCTCCAGCGGACCGGGTTCCCAGGCATGCCAGCGCCGGTGCACGTTCTGCAGCTCCCGGTCGACCGCGGCGATTGCCGCTTCGGCCCGCGCGCGGATGGCGGACGTTGATTTCGACGATCGTCCCGAAGGCCGCGAGCGAGGCGTCCTGCCGGGCATCACCGGCGCCGCAGCCTGCCAGCCAGGCCGCCGCCAGCACGGGCAGCAGGGGCCGCAGGGAGGGCACGGATCAGCGAAAGCGGTCCCGCTGGCCGGGCACCGGGTGCAGCCAGCCCTCGGTTTCGGCGCTCATGGGGCTCTCCCCGGGCCGGAAGAGTTGCAGGGACATCTGCCAGGGCAGGCGATTGTGTTGCCCGTCCGAAAGCGATTCGAGCGCCTCCCAGGGGGCGCGCTCGGCCGGCAGGGAGAGCGTGATGACTTCTCGCCCCCGGGGCGCGATGCTGAGTGACAGGTCCTGGCGTATCCGCACCGGGCCGCGCTCGTCGAGCGACAGTTCGACGGCGATGCCCGAAAGCGTCAGCGGCCGGTCGTTGACGTTGCGCAGGGCGATTTCGAGCGCGATTTCCGAGTCGCTTCGCTGCACACCGTCGATGCCGACCAGTGGCGCCTTGCCGACCACTTCGCGAACATTGCCCGTGCAGCCGGCGGCGATCAGGGCGATCAGGGCGAGAGTCGCAAGGCGTGTGGTTGCCGTGTTCAAGGCTGGCTCCTCTTGCAGGACTTGTTGTCACCGGCATGATAGCCGCTGGTCGTCAGGCGCGTGTCGCCTCGTGACGCGCCGCCGGATCAGCCGAGCCCCGGCTGCGCGGATCCGCACTCCGCTGCAGTTCGTCGGTCATCCGGTTGATGGCCAGCACCAGAAGCAGCAGCGCGGCGGAGGCGGCGACGAAATTGCCGTAGTGGCCGGCCAGGATTTCCTGCGAGGCTTCGGCCAGCATGATGCCCCAGCTGACACCGTCCTGGAGGCCCAGGCCGAGAAAGCTGAGCAGCACCTCCGCCTTGATGGCCGCGACGAACAGGATGGCGGCCTGGACGAGCAGGATATGCACCGTGTGGGGAACGACATGGCGACGGATGATCTGCCAGCTGCCCAGACCGCTTACCCGCGCCGCTGCCACGAAACCGAGCTGGCGAATCCGCAGCGTCTCGGCCCGCACAATTCTGGCGGTCAGGGTCCAGAACGTCATGATCATGGCCAGCTGCATGGCGGCGGGGTGATCGCGCATCGCGTAGCTCAGGGCGATGACGAACAGATAGAAGGGAATCGCGTCCAGCGTTCCGGTGAGCCACATCAGAACGGCGTCGGGCCAGCGCTGGGGAAAGTAGCCGGCGAATGCGCCGACGAGGGCGCCCAGCAAGGTGGCCGGCACGGAGACGAGCAGCCCCACTTCGAAGGCGGTCGCGGTGCCGGCGAGAAGGCGGCTGAAGATGTCCTGCCCGAGGAGGTTGGTGCCGAGCCAGTGCTCCGGCGAGGGCGGTTGGCGGCCGCTTGCCTGGATTCCGCTCCAGTCCGTGCCCCACCAGCCCAGCCAGACGCCCGCCGCGGCGACCAGGTAGACCGCGATGACGGCGAGTGGCGCGCGTAGTCCACCCGCCGTCAATTTGTGTGTCGTGGCGGGCGCCTTCATGCGGCGCGAATCCGGGGATCGACCAGGCGGGCGAGCAGGTCGGCCGCCGTCAGGGCGACGACGAAGAGCACGGCCGACAGGCTCACGACGGCCATCAACACAGGCTGGTCGCCCGAGGTGACCGCGTCGAAAGTGATGCGTCCCGCACCCGGAATACCGAGGTGACTCTCGATCACGAGGCTGCCGGAGATGAGGATCAGCGGCACCGAGAAGACGACGCGCGTGAGGATGGGCAAGAGCGCGGCCCGCAACACGTAGCGGGTCAGGATCCGCGATTTCGGTAGTCCGTAGGCGAGGGCCGTCCTTGCCGGCGGCTCGTTGATCGTGGCCACCAGGACGGCGCGGAAGAAGCGCAGGTTGTAGCCGAGGTTGGCGGCCACCATCGCCATCGTGGGGACCGCGACGTGAGCGAGGTAGGAGGCGGCGTTGTCGACCGCCCAGCCGCGCACCGGGAACCAGTCGAGCCAGACGCCGAAGATGGCCTGAAGCGCGATCACGGTGATGACCACCGAGAGGCTCATGCCGAGCGATGACAGGCCCCGGCAGAGTCGGTCGATTCGACCGCCCGGCCGCCAGGCCGCCGCCAGGGCGAGGGCCAGGGCCAGGGCGATGCCCAGGACGAAACCGGGCGCCAGGGCGAGGAGGCTGACCGGTACCGTGCGCGCCAGCAGGCCGGTCACGGACTCGCCGCTGGCCTGCGAATGGCCTAGCTCGAGACGGGTCAGGCGCTGCAGGAACTCGCCGTAGCGCATCAGGAACGGCCGGTCCTGGCCGAGTTGGCGCTGCACCTGCTCGACCTGCTCGGGAGTCGGGTTGCGCCCGAGCAGTTCCCAGGCCTGGTCGGGTCCGAAGTGGACGGTCAGCGTGAAGCTGACCAGCGTGACCCCGAGCAGCAGGGGCAGTGCCCCGAGCAGCCGTCGCGCGACCAGGGTCCGCCTGCTGCCCGGGGTCGTCATCCTCCCTGGTCCGCGATGTCGACGAAGCGCAGGAAATGGCCGCCGACCATGTCGCGGTCGGGCAGCATCAGCACGTGTGGTTTCCACAGGAACAGGCGGGTGCGCGCCAGTGAACCGATGATCACGCAGTCTTCGATCACGATGCGGTTGAGCTGCCTGTAGAGACGCGTCCGCCGGGGTCCCGCCGGCAGGCTCGAGGCCTGCTCGAACAACTGGTCGAACGTCGGGTTGGCGTAGTTGAAACTGTTGGCGCCGGGCGCTGCGTTCGGCCCGTAGAACAGTTGGAGGCTGTATTGCGCGTCGGGGTAGGCGAGCGTCCATCCGAGCAGGAACAGATCGACCTGCCGGGTGCCGAGCGCCCGGGCGTACTCTCCGAAGCTGGCGTAGGCGCGTGCCTCCAGTCTTGAGGCGGGAAAGCCGATTGCCTGCGCCCAGGCGCGAAACTGCTCGAACATCTGACGCTGGTGAACGCTCGACTCCAGGCCGTAGACCAGTCGGGGAAGATTGTCCGTCTGCCAGCCGGCTTCGGCCAGGCGCGCGCGCGCGCGTCGGGGGCTGTGGCTGATCGAATCAGCGTCGGCATCCGGATCGTAGGCGGGCAGGATCGGCGGAATGGCGCCGGGGAATATCTGTCCGAGGCCGTGATAGAAGGCCCGGTTCCGTGCCTGCCAGTCGAATGCGTCACGAAGCGCGCAGCGCAGGGCCCGGTTGCGTGCGGCCCGGCCGGGATCGGGATGATGACCGATTTCCGGGTTGTCCATGTTGAACCCGTGGAATACGAAGCCCGCTTCCGGCCCGTGCCAGCTGCGATAGCGGCTCGCGATTTCGGGCCTCAGCCGGATCGGATCACGCTCGGCCAGCACCCGCTCGGACAGCTCCGGCGGAACCATCACCACGTCGACGCCCGACGAAGCGGTGAAGCTCGTCCATCGTGTCGTCGGCTCGGGAATGAAATGAACCTCCAGGCGGTCGAGCAGAGGGAATGTCAGCCCGTCGATCCGGGCGAGCCCGAAGCGATCGTGGCGGGCCGGGTCGTATCCCTCCGCGTCCAGGTCGATCACGCCCCGCCGGAAGTGTTCATTGGGCTCGAGTACGGCGCGTGATTCGTCGAATCGCGCAAGTACGAAGGGGCCCGATCCGACCGGGTTGACGCCGAACGACCTGCCATAGTGCTCGACCGCCTCGCGCGCAACGATGGCCGAAAGCGCCATGGCAAGCGTGTGGGTGAACTGCGGATAAGGCCGGCGCAGACGGATCTTCACGGTCAGGGGGTCTTCCACTTGCAGGCCTTCGACGGGGGCATCCGGGTCGCTCAGGCGGGTGCCTTCGTCCAGCCCGACGATCCGGTCTCGCCAGAGCCAGTCTCCGCGCGAGCGGGTGTCGGGCAGGAAGTGGCGCTTGAGGCTGTAGACCACGTCGGTGGCCCGGACGGGTCGTCCGACCCCCCCGGGAAAGGCTTCGTCATCGGCAAAGCGCGCGTCGTCGCGTAGCCGTATGCGATAGGTCAGGCCGTCTTCCGAAACCTCGGGGAAGCCGTCGGCGAGGCTCGGGGTGAGCTCGTAGGGCCGCGCCAGGTACTTGTAGCGATAGAGCGTGTCGTAGAGGTTGGTGACGAGGGTGGCGGCGTAGACATCGTCGGCATGAGCGGGATCGAGGCTGGCCGGTATGCCGTCGATGGCATGGCGATAGACCTTCAGGGGCTCGGGTTCGGACTGCTGGCAGGCGGCCAGCAGCAGTGTCAGTGCAAGCAGCCAGGGCAAGCGCGCAGGCGGCATGGTTCGCTCCCAGTCCGGGCGTTTCTCGGCCGGCGCGGCGCCTGGCCGGGCCGGTCGATGCGGATGTCGATGAATCCCTTGTGGAAACAGTAGCGGATTCCGGACCCGGGCGACAAGCGGTGCGAGGGCGCCCGGAGAATATTTCGCGTCCGGGGTTGCAATTTCTGGCAAATGCCGATAATGTCAATTACCAAAATTGGCAAACGCCACAAATGGGGAAACTGATGGACGCCCAAGTCGTACGTTCGGCTTCATTGCAGGCCACCGCGGAGTTCTGCACTTTCGCGGCTCATGAAATCCGCGCGTTGACGCCACCCGACGACGGGTTCGGCAGTGAATACCTCTGGTACGAGGCGCTCATCCGACCGCATCGCATGCACCGTCACTGGTCGCCCGGCGATTTCATCGACCGTCTCTATCTGGAGCGTCCCGTACTCAACACCGACCTCGAAGTGCTCGACCGCGTCGGGGCCTGGCTGGTGGGCCAGTCTTGTCCGCTACGGGTCAGCATCAACGTCCACCCCGAGTCCCTGACCAGCCAGCTGTTCGTCAATCGCGTTCTGGCCTTGACCGAGCAGGCCTTGCGCCGCGGCCAGTCGATCTGCCTGGAGCTGATCGAGTTCGGTCGCAGTCGCGAGAAGCACTCGCTCGTCGGCAACGCCCAGGCGCTGCGCAAAGCGGGCGTGCTGATCGCGCTCGATGATTTCGGCAGCCGCGTCAATTGCTTCGACCTGTGCGCGGCCGGCATCGTCGATCTGCTCAAGATCGACCGCGGCGTGATTACTCGCGTCCAGTCCGACCGGCATCAGAAAGCGATCGTCGACAGCATCGTCACGCTCGGCCGGGGGCTGGGTGCGCGGGTGATCGCCGAGGGCGTCGAAACCGGCGAACAGGTCGACACGCTGCGTGATCTCGGGGTCGCCTTCGCCCAGGGCTTCCACTATCACCGTCCGCAACTGCTGGAGATCTGAGATGGGCCAGGTTGCTGCAAAGGGTAGTCCGCGAGAGGACATCAACTGGCTGGTCGAGGCGATGACCCGCATGGCGCGCCCGCTCGTGCGATTCGCCATCGGCCGGGTGTCCTGCTCGGCGCTGGTCAACCTGATACGGGAAATCTACGTCGAGGAGGCGCGCGAGTACCTCGAGGAACAGAATCCCGATCGCAAGGTGACCCGATCCGCCCTGGCGCTCATCTGCGGCATGGACGGGCGCGCCATCAAGTCCTTC
>JAAAPE010000074.1 GCA_009908385.1 Gammaproteobacteria bacterium | reverse complement strand
ACTCGAGATGAACGTGCGCGATGTCCGCCACCGGCGCGGGGAAGTCCACGTGCCGGTCGGACTGACCGAGATCACCCTGGAACTGGAGACCCGCGACGCGGACCATCAGCAGGCACTGCTGTCCCGCCTCGAGAAAAGGGGACTGGCCGCCCGGGTGCTCACCTCGACCCGAACCGACTGAAGTCCAGGGAAGACCCCATGCCCTCGACATCCATCCGGGTCCGCCGCGTGTACGACGAACCCGAGTCCGGTGAACGCACTCGGGTGCTGGTCGAGCTGGCCCGTTCGGGCCCGCTCACCCTGCTGTTCGGCGCGAACGACGCCGAACGCAACCAGGCGATCGTGCTCCGCGAAGTCCCCGAAAAAATGTGCTGACCGCGCCGCCTCGACTGGTCGCGCCAGTAGTCGTTGGCCCCTGCGATGGGCTGGAAATGCACTGCAAGCACGTGCGAGACGGCGATGACCGGTGCCGCGATCAGCGCACGGGATCAGAAGCGCTTCGAAGGAAAGAAGGGGGTGGCGCGCCTATTCGCCCTGGCCGCGACGATCCCGGACGCGCTGCTGGGCGCGCCGAAACGCGTCCTCGATTTCGGAGTTGTCGAACATCGGCATGGGCTGATCCGGATCGGGATCGCGCAGCACGAACACGGCCCCGCAGTACTCGCAGGCCTCGCGGCCGGAACGATGGACCGGAACATAGACGCGCGGGTGGGCGTTCCAGAGCTTCATTCCGGGCGTCGGGCAAGACAGCGGCAGGTCCTCCCAGCCGACCTCGTACTCGTCCTGCTGGCAGGCCGGCTTGAGCTCACCTTCCTTGCGCTTGGCGACCATGGGGTTCTCTCCGCAACGGATGCTTTTCAAAGCGAATATGTTACCCGTTTGCGCTTGCCGATAGTGAGACCCGGCGGCTCGGAGGTCCGCCGGACGGGCCTGATCGACGTCAATTCCGTGCCGGCCACGGCGTGATAACTTCATCATCCAGTTCACCAGCAGCGAGCACGACATGAAAACCGATGTGGCCATCGTTGGCGCCGGACCGGCCGGACTCTGCCTCGCCCGGGCGCTCGACGGGCTGGGGCTCGAGGTTCGCCTGTTCGACAGCAGCCCGGCCGGGCTGCTGGCCGAACCGGCCGACGACGGGCGGGAGATCGCGCTGACGCACGCTTCGCAGGCCATCCTCGAGCGCCTCGGAATCTGGCAGCGGCTGGATCCGGACGAACTCAGCGACCTGCGCGATGCGGCGGTGTTCGACGGCGAGTCGGCGCGGCCGATGCGGATCAGCCACGCCGACGGCGGACGCGATCGGCTCGGCACGCTCGTCGCCAACCACCGCATCCGCAAGGCGGCCTGGGACAGCGTCGCCGAGCAGGCCGGCGTCGAGGTCGAAGCGGGCGTGTCGGTCGAAGGCACCCTGCTTTCGGCCAGCGGCCGACGCCTCGACCTGTCCGACGGGCGGACGGTGGAGGCCGACCTGGTCATCGCCGCCGACTCGCGCTTTTCCAACCTGCGCCGCGCCGCCGGGATCGGCGCGCGCATGCGCGACTTCGGCCGCAGCATGCTGCTGGCGCGCATGACGCTCGAAGGCGATCACGAGCATGTCGCCTGGGAGTGGTTCGGCTACGACCGCACTCTGGCGTTGCTGCCGCTCAACGGCCGGCTCGCCTCGGCGGTGATCACGCTGCCGCACGAGCACGCGCGGCGCCTGTCCGAACTCGAGACGGCCGACTTCAACCGCGAGGTCACCGAACTGTACCGGCAGCGCGTGGGCGACATGCGTCTGGCGGGTGAGCGGCATCTCTACCCGCTGGTCGGCGTGTGGCCCGACCGGCTCGTGACCGAACGGCTGGCCGCGGTCGGCGACGCCGCGGTGGGCATGCATCCGGTCACCGCGCACGGCTTCAATCTCGGCCTGACCGGCATCGATCTTCTGTCCGGCGAGATGCGCGCGGCCCGGCAGCGGGGCCGTCCGGTCTCGGACCCTGCGGTCCTGTCGGCCTACCAGCGCCGCCATCGCCTGGCCAGCCTGCCGCTCTACATGGCCACGGCCACCGTCGTGGGGCTCTACACCGACGACCGCCTGCCGGCCCGGCTGCTGCGCCGCTCCCTCCTGCGCGTGGCCGACCGGCTCGCGCCGTTCCGGCAGGTCGTGGCCCGACAGCTGACCGGCAAGGGCGGCCTGCCCGGTCCCCTCGATCTGCTGCGCGGATCGCCGCCGTGAGCCGGCGAATCCTGATCATCCAGGGGCATCCCGATCCGGTCGGCGCGCACTTCGGGCACGCCCTGGCCGATGCCTACCGCCGGGGTGCCGAGGCCGCCGGGCACACGGTCGAGGAGGTCCGCCTGGCCGATCTCGACTACCCGATGCTCGCCAGCGAGAAGGAGTGGACCGACGGCGCGGTGCCCGAATCCCTGCGGCCGGTCCAGGACCGGATCAGGGCGGCCGACCATCTGGTGTTCTTTTTTCCGCTCTGGCTGGGCACCCTGCCGTCGCGGGTCAAGGCCTTCCTGGAGCAGGTCATGCGGCCGGGCTTCGCCTTCGCCGCCGACGCCCGCGACGGCATCGGCGAGCGCCTGCTCCAGGGCCGGTCGGCGCGGGTGGTGATCACCATGGGCATGCCGGGGCCGGTCTATCGCTGGTTCTTCGGCGCCCACGGATACCGCAACCTCAAGCGCAACATCCTGCACTTCTGCGGCATCCGCCCGGTCCGCCGGTGCTTCGTCGGCGGCGTGGCCGGCAAGAACGACCGCGGCCGCACGCGCTGGCTGAAGCGGATCGAGTCGCTGGGCCGGAAGGGCCGCTGAGCCGCGGTTTCACGCCATGGACGTGCCCGCCTCCCACGCACAGACGCTGATCACACTGGGTGCCCTGCTGCTGGGGGGGCTGGCGGTCGAGACCCTGGGCCGCCGCCTGCCGGTTCCGCGCGTCACCCTGCTGCTGGTCTTCGGCTACCTGATCGGGCCGGACGTGGCCGGGTTGCTCGACGCTTCGGAAGCCCGGCGCTGGTTCGAGCCGATCACGACCATCGCGCTGGTCATGGTGGGCTTCCTGATCGGCGAAAAGTTCTCGCCCGAACGGATGCGCGCCTGGGGCCGCGTGGCCCTGATCACCTCGCTGGTCCAGGCGATCCTGACCGCCGCGGTGACCACCCTGGGGCTGGTCCTGCTGGGCATCGAGCCGACG
>JAAAPE010000041.1 GCA_009908385.1 Gammaproteobacteria bacterium | reverse complement strand
GTGCTGGCCGTGGCCGGCACGCACGGCAAGACCACCACGGCCAGCATGCTGGCCTGGATTCTCGAGCACGCCGGGCGCTCGCCGGGCTTCCTGATCGGGGGAATCCCGGTGAATTTCGGCGTCTCGGCCCGCAACGGCAGCGACCTGTTCGTGGTCGAGGCCGACGAGTACGACACCGCCTTCTTCGACAAGCGCGCCAAGTTCGTGCACTACCGGCCGCGGATCGCGGTGCTCAACAACCTCGAGTTCGATCACGCCGACATCTACCCCGACCTGGCCGCCATCCAGACGCAGTTCCACCACCTGGTACGCACCATTCCGGGCAACGGCCGCCTGGTGGTCAATGCCGGCGACGCCAGCCTGCAGGCAGTGCTCGAACGCGGCTGCTGGACGCCGGTATCGCGCTTCGGGCTCGACGAGGCCGGGACCGGCGACTGGCGGGTGATCCTGGCCGAACCGGCAGGCCGGCGACTGACCTTCCAGCGCGACGGTCAGGCCCTGGGCACGCTCGAGTGGTCGCAGACCGGCCGGCACAACGCGCTCAACGCCCTGGCCGCGATCGCGGCGGCCGACGCCGCGGGCGTCGAGCCGGCGCGATCGATCGAGGCGCTGGCGGAGTTCCGCGGCGTCAAGCGACGGATGGAAGTCCTGGGCGAGCGCGGCGGCGTCCACGTCTACGACGACTTCGCGCATCACCCGACGGCGATCCGCCTCACGCTCGAGGGCCTGCGGCGCTCGGTCGGCAACGCGCGCATCCTGCTCGCCCTGGAACCGGCCAGCAACACCATGCGCGCCGGCTTTCACGTCGACGATCTGCCCAAGGCGCTGGCCGCCGCCGACTACGTCGGCCTGCGCTCGAGTGACGGCATGGACTGGGATCCGCACGATGTCATCGACAAGAGCGGTGTCAAGGGGCGCCCGCGCAGCCGCGTCGACAACCTGCTCGAGGACCTGCTGGCCGAGGCCCGGCCGGGCGACCACGTGATCTTCATGAGCAACCGCGGCTTCGAAAACGCGCCGCGGCGCTTCTTAGAGGCCCTGGGATGAGCCGCGAGCCGCTGCCGCTGTTCCCCCTCAGGACGGTACTCTTCCCGGGCGCGCCGCTGAGCCTGCGCATCTTCGAGCAGCGCTACCTCGACATGGTGCGCGACTGCGCCCGCTCCGGCTCCGGTTTCGGCGTGGTCTGCGCCTGGCCGGCCGAGCAGGAAGGCCGTGCGAAGCACGCGCGTATCGGCACCGAGGCCATGATGGTCGACTTCGACCAGCTCGACGACGGGCTGCTGGGCGTGACCTGCCGGGGGCAACGCCGCTTCCTGATCCGGGATACCCGCGCCCGCGACGACGGCCTGCTCATAGCCGAGATCGACTGGCTGCCGCCCGAGCCGGCCGTGCCCGTGCCGCCGCGCTGCGCCGCCCTGCAGACCCTGATGCAGGAGCTGATGCGTCACCGCGACCTGGCCGACCACTTCGAGGTCGACATCGAGGATGCCAGCAGCCTGGGGCGGACCCTGGCCGCCAGCCTGGCCTTCCCGGAAGAGCACGCCCAGGCCCTGCTCGAGATGACCGACCCGGTGGCCCGCCTCGAAGGGCTGATCAGCCTGCTTCACGACGCCGACGCCGACGCCGACGACGGCGAGGACTGACCCCGGCTCGCGTCCTGTCCGGGTTCGACGATCAGGCGCAGCCCCCGCGTGCCGACCGGCCTCGGATCGCGGCCCTCGAGCGATTTCTCGAGCGCACGCATGGCCCCCGGCCTCTCCCCGGTATCGCGCCAGCGGTTGAACAGGCCCATGATGTCGTCGACTGCCTCGATGCGCACCTGGCCCAGCCAGACCGGCCGCCCGGAGGGCTCGAGGACGCCCCCCGACGCCCACAGCCGGATCACTTCGCGCCGACCGTCGGCGCGATCGCGGATCATGATCAGGTCTTCCGGTTGGCCGGCGAAGTCGCGCGGCAGGTGCGGCATGCGCTCGGGGCGGGGACGGGTACTCAGCAGCGACGCCCAGCGCAGGGACCGGAACTCGGGCCGGCGCCAGCCTGCCTCGTCGAGCTGCTCGACCAGCCACGCCCGCGAGCCCGCGTACTGGAAGTCGAAGCGCTCGCTCGCTTCACGGCCGAGCCGGGAGCGCACGGCCGGGAGCGCCTCCCAGCCGCGGGCCTGCCACTCGGGCGGAGAGAGCGTCTGGCGCGGCAGTTCGAGCCGGGTCGCCTCCGCCAGGCGCTGGTAGCCGCCGTCGACCTGGAAGGCCGTGACCGCGACCAGCAGGCCGTAAAACAGCAGAGCCAGCAGGCCGGGATGGCGTCGCGTCAGGGCGCGCTGTCGATACCCGATACCGACCAGGGCCAGCCAGCCGCCGCCGAGCGCCAGGGCGGCGACCAGGCCCAGCGGCGTGACGAGGCCCAGGTAGAAGCTGGCGAAGGACACCAGCGCCAGCAGCACCGAGTTGACCAGGTAGGCCCACTTGCGCATCGACGCGCGCAGGTCCTTGGCCACCATCACCGCGAAGAAGCCGAACACCACCGTGGCCAGCGTCAGGCCGCGGTGCGGCACCTCGCCGTAGCCGGGCGCCGCACCGGGCGCCGGAAAGAGGAAGCCGAACCAGGCGTTGAGCAGTTCGGCCAGCAGCCAGCCGCCGGCGGTGGCGGTCAGCCAGTGCGCCGCGGCGTTGCCGCGGCCGAAGGCCAGCATCAGCATCGCCATGACACCGGCGACGAGCACAAGCACGCGCAGATCCGCGGCCAGGGCGATGACGATCATCACCGGGTCGGCCACGTGGTTGCGCAGGCTCGCGGCGACCGAAGCCAGCTGCCGCTCGGCGTCCAGGGTGCCGGCGGCGAAGGGCGCGGCCACGAGCACGCCCATCAGGACGGCCAGGCAGACCATCAGGAACAGTCCCAGCAGCGCGACCGACAGCAGCTCGCGCCGGCCGGAGCCGCCGAACAGCGGCTCGACCCAGCGGCCGATGAGGGGGTGCTCGCTCGACCAGCGGATCAGGCTGCGCAGCCACCAGCCGCTGCGTCTCGCCGTGTAGGTGTAGACCACGCGCGTGAACCAGATGACCGCCCACAGCAGGAACAGCAGGAGCACGAGGACCAGCACCAGGCGGCCCGCGAAGGCCGCGGCCAGTTCCAGCGAAGCGCCGAACAGCAGACCGGGCAGCATGTAGACCGGCACCCAGACGGCGCAGGCCGGCACGGTGGCCAGCAGCATGGTGCGCGGCGGCATGTTCATGGCGCCGGCGATCAGCGCGCTGAAGGGCCGGGTGGGCCCGAGCAGGCGCCCCACGAAGACGCCCTTCGGACCATGACGGACGACGACACCGCGGGCGCGGGCCATGAGTTCCGGATAGCGTCGAACCAGCGGCCAGCCGTCGATCCGGTCCCGGTAGCGCCGTCCGACCAGGTAGCTGGTCCAGTCGCCGCCGAGGGCGCCGAGGAAGGCCGAGAGCCAGCACCACAGGAACAGGTTCATGTCGCCGCTGACCACCGCGCCGATCACGAACAGCAGCAGCACCCCGGGCAGGAAAACGCCGATGATCGCCAGCGACTCGAAGTAGGCGAAGACCGCCGACAGGCCGATCAGCCAGCCCGAATGGGACTGGACCAGCTCGAAGATTCGGTCGATCAGCGTCGATTCCATGGCTGAGGTTTCAGTGCGGGGCCGTGCGAATGCCGGACATCGCCATTAGGATATGCTCTCAGTCCCCCATTGAGGAACCATGAAGCCATGACCGGATCGCTCGCGGGCAAGACCCTGTTCATCACCGGCGCATCGCGCGGCATCGGCCTGTCGATCGCGCTGAAGGCCGCCGCCGACGGCGCCAACGTGGCCGTCGCGGCCAAGACGGATCGGCCGCACCCGAAACTGCCGGGCACCATCCACACGGCCGCCGAGGAGATCGAGAAAGCCGGCGGCCAGGCACTGCCCCTGAAGGTCGACATCCGCGACGAAACCGCCGTCGCCGAAGCCATGGCGCAGACCGCCGACGCCTTCGGCGGCATCGACGTGCTGGTCAACAACGCCTCGGCGATCTACCTGGCGCCCACGCCCGACGTGCCGATGAAGCGGTACGATCTCATGCACAACGTCAACACGCGCGGCACCTTCGTCTGTTCCCAGGCCGCCCTGCCCCATCTCGAGAAAGCCGACAACCCGCACATCCTGAACCTCTCGCCGCCGCTCAACATGGACCCCAAATGGTTCGCGCCGCACGTCGCCTACACCATGGCGAAATACGGCATGTCCATGTGCGTCCTCGGCATGGCCGAGGAATTCCGCGACCGCGGCATCGCCGTCAACGCCCTGTGGCCGAAGACGGTCATCGCCACCGCCGCCCTGGCCATGCTGGGTGACGCGGTCAAGCCGGAGAACTGCCGCAAGCCCGAGATCCTGGCCGACACGGCGCACTGGATCCTGACGCAGCCCTCGCGGGAAGTCACGGGCCACTTCTTCATCGACGAGGACGTGCTCGAGAAGATGGGAGTGACCGAACTTGACCAGTATGCGGTGAAGCCAGGGGAGGAGCTCCTACCCGACCTGTTTCTGTAGCCGTGACATCCGGGCAATAAGCAGGTCAAGAAATACGAAATCCGAAGCACCAAATCCGAAACAAATTCGAAAACCCAAGCACGAAACGCGGCTGCCTCGTGTTTTAGTTTCGGATTTCGATATTCGGATTTGGTGCTTGTTTCGTATTTCGAATTTCGAGCTGTCAGGCCACGGCCGGCCGAATCGGCGCTAGCGCTTGCTGATTTCGACGTAGTCGCGCTCACCCGCCCCCGTATAAACCTGCCGGGGCCGCCCAATGCGGTGGGGCGTGGCAGCCTGCTCGAGCCACTGGCTGACCCAGCCGACGGTGCGGCCGATGGCGAACATGGCGGTGAACATGCTGGTCGGAATGCCCAGCGCCTTGTAGATAATGCCCGAGTAGAAGTCGACGTTCGGGTAGAGCTTGCGCTCGACGAAGTAGTCGTCTTCCAGCGCGATCTTCTCCAGCTCCATCGCCAGGTCGAGCAGTTCGTCCTTCTGTCCGAGATCCTCGAGCACCTCGTGGCAGGCCTTGCGGATGATGGTCGCGCGCGGGTCGAAGTTCTTGTAGACGCGATGACCGAAGCCCATCAGGCGGAAGGGATCATTCTTGTCCTTGGCCTTCTCGACGTACTTGCCGACCTGGTCGACGCTGCCGATCTCGTTGAGCATGTTCAGCACGGCCTCGTTGGCACCGCCGTGGGCCGGGCCCCAGAGCGCCGCGATGCCCGCCGCCGTGCAGGCATAGGGGTTGGCACCGGTCGAACCGACCAGCCGCACGGTCGAGGTCGAGGCGTTCTGCTCGTGGTCGGCGTGCAGGATGAACAGCAGGTCGAGCGCCTTGGCCGCGACCGGGTTGACCTCGTAGTCCTCGGCCGGCACCGAGAACATCATGTGCAGGAAGCGCTCGGAGTAGCTCAGGGAGTTGCGCGGGTAGGCGCTCGGCCAGCCCATGTAGTGACGATAAGCCGCCGCCGCGATGGTCGGCATCTTGGCGATCAGCCGCTTGGCGGCCAGGTCGCGCTGCTCGGGGTCGCTGGTGTCGAGCTTGTCGTGGTAGAAGGCCGCCATCGAACCGACCACGCCGGACAGGATGGCCATCGGGTGCGCGTTGTAGTGGAAACCCGAGATGAAGTTGTTGACCTTCTCGTGGACCATTGTGTGATAGGTGATGTCGCGGTCGAACTCCGCGAACTCGTCGCTGTTCGGCAGCTCCCCGTAGACGAGCAGGTAGGCCACCTCGAGAAAGCTCGAATGCTCGGCGAGCTGCTCGATCGGGTAGCCCCGGTAGCGCAGGATGCCGGCGTTGCCGTCGATGTAGGTGATGTCGCTCTTGCAGCTCGCGGTGGCCCCGTAGCCGGGATCGTAGGTGAACAGACCCAGCTCGGAATGCAACTTGCTGATGTCCAGCGTGGGATCGCCTTCGGTGCCGGCCACCACCGGCAGTTCGACGGACTTTCCGGAATCAGGATCGGTCAGCGTGAGTTTGCGTTCGGTCACCGGGCATCTCCTTGGCTGGGGCAACGTGGACGGCTTTTTCGGCGGACAGTACCGCACCGTACGGAGCTGCGTAGTATCGCATATTGCTTAAGCGGCTTCCATCAGCGAGCCGTCGGCGCGGCGGGTGGCGGTCGGTGCTGGCGCCGGTTGGCCGACCCGCTTTCCCGACGCCGCCGCGGTGTGGATAATGACGATCGAAGCTGGACCATTCACCCTTCGAGGAGCGCGCCTTGCTTTCCCGCCGACGACTCGTGTCCTGGCTGTTCTTCGGCAGCCTGATCGTGCTTGTGGCCTCCTGGGTCAACCACGACCGTTTCGACCCGGACATGCGGGTTCACCCGGCGGTCTCGGAGGAGCCGCTACAGGAGCCCGTCGACCAGCCGGAGTTCACCACCCGCGCCAACGATGTCGACTACGTGGTCCGCCCGAAATTCCGCTACGAGCTGACCGGCCTGGTCGTGTCGTTCAAGCGGTTCTCCGAAGACTACGGGCTGCACAAGCGATGGAACGACTTCATCAACATCGCCGATGTGTGCGTCGTCTGGGGCGAGAACGCCACGGAAGTCGACCTAAACGCCTTCGACTTCGTAAACGGCGAGTTCACCTGTCGTTTCTCGACCCGTAGCGAGGCGGCCTGGCGCAGCTTCGACAAGAATCAGCTGTCGAACAATCACCTGATCACGGACGTGCCGCGCGTGCGCGACCTCATCGACGAGCTGGCGGTCGGCGACCAGGTCCGTATTTCCGGCTGGCTGGCTGAATACGGCGAGCCGGGCGGCCCCTTCCGCCGCACCAGCACGACGCGCACGGATACCGGCGACGGCGCCTGCGAAACCGTCTACGTCGCCGACATGGAAGTCCTGGGCACGATGAGCACCGCCTGGCGAAAGCTCTTCTGGCTGTCCCTCGCCGGACTGCTGGCAAGCCTCGTTCTCTGGTTCCGCACGCCCTACCACCGGCTGCGGCAGGACTGACAAGGCGGTCGGCCGCATTGCCGCGTCGACCGGGCGCTCGCCCGGCGCGTTGACGAACCCGTCCGGCTTCGCTACGGTCTGCTCTCAAAGGGGTCCGTCTCATGCCAAGGAAGTCGTCCATGAAGACCGTCCTCACTCGTCTAATCGCGCTGGCCGCGATTGTGCTCTTGCTCCCCGCCGCGCTGCTGGCCCGCCCGATCGACGCCGACGTGACCGGCAACTGGTTCACGCCCGGTCAGGGCGGCCACGGCCTGCAGATCGAAATACTCGACCTGAGCCGGGCCGTGGTGGCCTGGTACACCTTCGACGACGACGGCGATCCGATGTGGCTGTTCGGCGTCGGTGACATCTCCGGCGACACGATCCGCGCGGAGCTTTCGCGCTACTCGGGCACGTCCTTTCCGCCCGACTTCGAGCCCGAGGACATCGTCGGTTCCACCTGGGGCACGGTCGTCTTCCGCCGCACCGGCTGCGACGAAGCCACCATCTCCTACACGCCCGAGGACGGCGTCTACCTGCCCGCCGAGTTTCCGCTCGACCGGCTGACCCGTATCGACGGATCGAACTGCGGCGGCAGCTGGAGCGAAACGCGACGCTGGACACCCGGCCAGGACGCCAGCCAGGCCTTCCAGCCCCTGTTCCTGGACTATCCCGACGGCAGCGAGGATTTCTACGAACTCGATTCCGGCTACGGGCCCCTGCCGGCGCCCTGGCAGGAGGTCGAGGGCGTGCGCATCAGCGGCAACAATCACTCCGACGACCTCAAGATGGTGCTGTACCGCCCGCTCGACGGACTCGCGCCGGACACGAGCTATCGGGTCGGGCTGGAGATGCAGTTCGCCACCGACGTGCCCGACGACTGCGTGGGCGTCGGCGGCTCGCCCGGCGAGAGCGTCTACATGCGCCTGGGCGCCGCAACCATCGAACCCGAGGCCGTCCTCCAGGACGGTTACCGCGTCGCCAATCTCGACCTGGGCAACCAGGCCAACCCCGGAGACGACGCGATCGCGGTCGGCGACATGGCCAACGGCAGCGATGGATCGCTCTGCGGCGACCCCGACCGTCCCTGGCGGCTCAAGCGCGTCAGCACCGGCGAGCAGAGCTTCGAGGTCACCAGCGACGAAACCGGCCGCATCTGGGTCTACGGCATGAGCGACTCCGGATTCGAGGCGACCAGCACCTGGTACCTGACCGAGTTCGTCGTGCGGGTGGAGCGCGCCGAGAATTGATTCGTTGGTTGGTTTTTCGGTGTTCTGGTGTTTTGGTCCGGCAGCCGCCGGGGGTTGGTGGGCGGCTCTGCCGCGCGGGCGCCGGGGCGCCGCGCGTCCCGCGAGCCATTTCTGCGTACCTGTAGTCCCGGACGGAGCGCAGCGGAGATCCGGGACCTTCTTGCCGGTTGGCAGAGTGCCGGGTCCTTCTCTTGCCGTAGCTTTCGGGTTTGGCGTCACCGCACGGTGTGCGGGTCTCGACCAGTCAACTGCGATTTCGCCCGGGCCCGCTTCGCGGGGTCTTGCGGCGACTTACTTTTTTCAATTACCAAAAAAGTAAGCAAAAGGGCTCTTAAAAGATGCCGGAGGGTCCGCAGGAGTCGGGATGATGGTGGCTCCAGAATCCCGGCTACGACGCTGCTCGAAACCGGTCTGATTCTCGGGTGGCACTCGCAAGACCTTGGCGTAATCCGCACGAGAGCAGCACGACCTAGATGACACGACTTCGTGTGGCGGAGCCACGAACTCTCGGCTGAGTGGCTTTGCCCACCCGGACGCCTGCGCGCGCGAAGCGCGCGGTGTCGTGTCGTCCGCAAGTCAAGAAGCCGGACCAGGGCCACTTTCGGCTTCTGGCGAAGTCCCGGCGAATCCAGCCGGGTTCGAACAACGTCGTAATCGGAGTTCTGGAGCCCCCGCAGGGTCCAATTTCCGAGACGCCAGACGGCGTCCTTTAAGCGCGTTTTTTGGTGACTTTTTTCGCGCAGGAAAAAAGTTACCCGGCGCAAGAGCCTGCGAAGCAGGCCGGCCGGAACCGCCTTTGACGTGTCGAGACCAACAACGCGCGCAGTGCCGCATTCCGCGCTAGAGGCAGAGTCTTCGACCAGCCCCCGCAAGACCCCGCGAAGCGGGCCCGGGCGAAATCGCAGTTGACTTGTCGAGGTTCCCACTGCGACCAGTGGCGCGAACCCTCGATCCACGGCAGGGAACATCAATCCCGCGAGCTGCCATTCTGCAAGAAGGTCCCGGATCTACGCTACGCTCCGTCCGGGACTACGGTTCAGTAAGGACAGTAGCACGCGCGGCGATTCGGCGAGAAGGTCCCGGATCTGCGCTGCGCTCCGTCCGGGACTACGGTGCCGGGTGCCGAAAGCGCCATAGGCCCCGCGGCGCAGCCGCCCCGCAACGCCCGGCGGATGCCGAACCAAAAAACCAAAGAACGAAAAAACGAAAGAACCAGGGCTGACGAATCAAACATCCACGAACTGCTCGGCCCCGCCGAGCCACCGCTCGATGATCACGTCGGCACCGGCCACGTCGAGGCGGGCGGCAAGGGTCTTGACGGGTTCGAGCAGCTCGGCGTCGCGGGCCAGGTCGGCCACGCGAAAGCGCATCATGCCGGTCTGGCGGGTCCCCAGCACCTCGCCGGGCCCGCGCAGCTCGAGGTCCTTCTCGGCGATGATGAAGCCGTCGGTGGTCTCGCGCATGACCTCGAGGCGCTTTTGCGCCGTTTCGCCCAGCGGCGGCTTGTAGAGCAGCACGCAGGCCGCCTGCTCGCTGCCGCGCCCGACCCGGCCCCGCAGCTGGTGCAGCTGGGACAGGCCGAGGCGCTCGGCGTTTTCGATCATCATCAGGCTGGCGTTGGGGACGTCCACGCCGACCTCGATCACGGTCGTGGCGACCAGCAGCTCGGTCCTGCCGCCGTTGAAGGCTTCCATCACGGCCTGCTTCTCGGCCGGCTTCATGCGGCCGTGGATCAGGCCCACCCGGAACTCCGGCAGGGCGGCGGACAGCTCCTCGGCGGTCGACTCTGCGGCCTGCGCCTCGAGCACCTCGGACTCCTCGATCAGCGGGCAGACCCAGTAGGCCTGGCGGCCCTCGGCGAGCGCGCGGCGCAGGCGGTCGATGATCGCCTCGCGGCGCCCCTGGCTGATCGCCACGGTCGTCACCGGCTTGCGCCCGGGCGGGAGCTCGTCGATGACCGAGACGTCGAGCCCGGCGTAGGTGGTCATCGCCAGGGTGCGCGGGATGGGCGTGGCCGTCATGACCAGCTGGTGGGGCGAGCGCGTGCCTGCGCTGCCCTTGGCCGCCAGGGCGAGCCGCTGGTGGACGCCGAAGCGGTGCTGTTCGTCGACGACGATCAGCGCCAGGTCGCGGAAGGCGACGCCTTCCTGGAACAGGGCGTGGGTGCCGATGGCGACGCTGGCGTCGCCGGCCAGCCGCTCGAGCGCCTCGCGGCGCGCCCTGCCCTTGACCTTGCCGGCCAGCCACACCGGCTCGATGCCCAGCGGTTCGAACCAGGCCGACAGGGTGTTGAAGTGCTGCTCGGCCAGGATCTCGGTGGGCGCGACGATCGCCGCCTGCCGGCCGCTGGCGGCCGCGGCCAGCAGGGCGAAGGCCGCCACCAGGGTCTTGCCCGAACCGACATCGCCCTGCAGCAGGCGGCGCATCGGCCGCCGCCGCTCGAGATCGGCCATGATTTCGGCGATCACGCGCGTCTGCGCGCCCGTGGGCTGGAAGCCGACGATCCCGAGCAGTCGCTCCTGCAGGGCTTCGTCCGGACGCAGTTCACAAGCCTCCTGCCGGGCCCGCGCCAGGTTGAGGCGGGTCAGGGCGAGGTGATGGGCGAGCAGCTCCTCGCTCGCCACGCGCTGCACGGCCGGATGGTGCCCGTCGACCAGGGCATCGAGGTCTTCACCCGGCCCGGGACGATGGATGATCCGCAGCGACTCGTCCAGCGGCGGCGACGCCTCCGGCCCGAGGGGGTCTGCGAGCCGGATCGCGCCGGCGAGCAGGCGACCGACCACGCCGTCGACGAGCTTCGCCAGCGTCGCCTGGGCGAGGCCCTGCGTCACCGGATAGATGGCGGTCAGGTGTTCCGGCAGGGGCGGCGGGGCGCCCTTGCCCAGGACCTGGGTCTGCGGATGCGCCATCTCGAATCCCTGCGGCCCGAAACGCACGTCGCCGAAGCAGCGCACCCGGTTGCCCTCCTTGTACATCCGCAGTTGAGACGGGTAGAAACGGAAGAAGCGCAGCGTGATCTCGCCCGAGTCGTCGGCCAGGGTCACCATCAGCATGCGCCGCCGGCGCTGCACGACCTCCTGGTGGACCACCCGCCCCTGCACCTGCACGCGCGTTTCGGGCCGCACCCGCCCCATCGGCACGATGCGCGTGCGGTCTTCGTAGCGCAGCGGCCGGTGGAACAGCAGGTCGAGCTCGCGGGTGATGCCCAGCGCCTTGAGGCGGGAAGCCACCTGGGGCCCGACGCCGTCGAGCTCGGTGACCGGACGCAGGCCCCTGTCGGTCATTTCCGGCTGCCGGGTCCGGCGCGCTTCAGCCCTTGCCGAGCACGAGAACGGCGTCCATTTCCACCGGCACGCCCTTGGGCAGCGCCGACACCTCGATGGTTGCGCGCGCCGGATAGGGTTCGGAAAAGCGTTCGGCCATCAGCTCGTTGACCACGCCGAAACGACCCAGGTCGGTCAGGAAGATATTGAGCTTGACGACGTCATCGAGCGATCCCCCGGCCGCCTCGGCCACCGCGGCCAGATTGTCGAAGACGCGATTGACCAGTGCCGTGAAATCACCCTCGACGACCTCGCCGGTTTCGGGATCGAGCGGAATCTGCCCCGACAGGTAGACCGTGTCACCGGCACGAATGGCCTGGGAGTAGGGGCCGATGGCGGCGGGGGCCTTTTCGCTTTGAATCGGTTGCTTGCTCATGCTGAAATCTTCTCCTTGGTGACGACAATCGAATGATCAATTTCCAGGCATCAATTTTCAAACAAGTTCCAATGATCGAATCACCAATTTTCGAAACTCGATCAGCTGGCGTTTCGGATAATGGCAGAAAAAATCAGGAGTAGCTCTTGCCCTTCCCGGACCAGACCATCCCGCTCGTCGGACAGGGAGACATCGTCTCGCGTATCGACGAGTCGAAGCCAGTACCGGCTTTCCTTGGCTTCCTTTCTGGCAATGCGCAAGCGGTGAACGAAGTCCTTCTTGCTCAGCGCCTCATTTGCTTCGATGTAATTGGCCCCGACCGATCCCGACGCGCGAACCAGTTGACGCACGTCTTCGGTGTTCTGCAAGGACCTGGGCACGCGGCGAACGAACGCGCGCACGGCCCGGGCGAATCGGAACGTCCGATCCTCTAGATCGTAGCCTGCCGCGTCGCTCGTTTCGGTCATTGAAAATTTCTGCTTTGGAGCTTGTTTGAAAATTGATGATTGGAGCTTGATCATTCGGCCGCAGGCCGTCACGCAATCTCCCGACTCACCTTCAAAACATGCCGGTTGCGCCGCAGCCGGCGCATGACCCGTGCGAGCTGGTCGCGGCCGGTGACCGCCAGGGTGAAGTGCAGGATGGCCGTTTCCCGGGTGGTCGAGGGTTGTTCCACGCGCTCGATGTTGGCGCCGACTTCGCTGAGCGTGGCCGACACGGAAGCCAGCACGCCGGGGCCGTTGATCGTGACGATCTTGAGGCGCACCGAGAAATAGCCGTGCATGACCGGCGCCCAGTCGACGTCGAGGCAGCGCTCGGCGTGTTCCTTCTTCAGCAGGGGAACGTTCGGGCAGCGCTGGCGATGGATGACCAGGCCCTTGCCCGGCGAGAGGTAGCCCATGATCGGGTCGCCGGGCACGGGGTGGCAACAGTTGGCGTATTCGATCGCGCTGCCCTCGGTGCCGCCGATGGTCAGCGATTCCGATTCGGGCTCCTCGCTGCTGCGCCGCTGGGTCAGCGGCAGCAGCTTGTGCGCGACCATGCGCGCGAGCATGTCGCCGCGGGCGATGCGGATGAGCAGGTCCTCGAGGCGTTCGAGCCCGAGCTTCTTGAGATAGCGGTCGAGCCGGCGCTGCGAGACCTTCTCCAGCGAATAGCCACGGCGCGTAAGCGCCTGGTCGAGCAGGCGGTGGCCGATGGCGACCGAGTCGGCCTGTTCGAGGTTCTTGAGGTGGGCGCGAATGCTCGACCGGGCCTTGGACGTGGCCACGAACTCCAGCCACTCGGGCTGGGGCGAGGCCCCCTTCTGCGTGATGATCTCGACCGTCTGGCCCGATTCGAGCCGCATGTTGAGCGGAACCGGCTCGCGGTCGATGCGCGCCCCGACGGCCTGGTTGCCGACATCGGTGTGAATGGCGTAGGCAAAGTCGAGCGCGGTGGAGTCGCCCTTGAGATCGATGATCTTGCCGCGCGGCGTGAACACGAAAACCTCGTCGGGAAACAGCTCGGCCTTGGCGGTGTCCATGAATTCGACCGAATCCGAGGCGCGCGACTGCGTCTCGACCAGCTTGAGCAACCATTCGCGCGCGCGGACCGCCGTCTGGCCGTCGGGCGTGGCCTTGTAGAGCCAGTGCGCCGCGGCGCCCTTTTCGGCCACCAGGTCCATTTCCTCGGTGCGGATCTGGACCTCGACCGGCACGTCATAGCGCGAATTCACCACCGTGTGCAGCGACTGGTAGCCGTTCGGCTTGGGCAGGGCGATGTAGTCCTTGAAGCTGCCGGGCTTGGGCTTGTAGAGCGCGTGCACCACGCCCAGCGCCTGGTAGCAGTGCGGCTCGGACTGGGTCACGATCCGGAAGGCGTAGAGGTCCATCACCTGGTCGAAGCTGAGCGACTTGTCGCGCATCTTGCAGTAGATGCTGTAGATCGTCTTGCTGCGCCCCTCGACGCGGGCGGGAATGCCGGCCTCGCTGAGGCGCTTCTTGACCGCCTCGGTGACCGAATCGATGATCTCGGCGCGATTGCCGGCGCCCTGCTTGATGCGGCGCGAGATGACTTCGTAGCGATGGGGATAGAGGTGGCGGAAGCCCAGGCCCTCGAGTTCTTCGCGAAGCTCGTTCATGCCCAGCCGCGCGGCGATGGGCGCGTAGATCTCGAGCGTTTCGGCCGAAATCCGGCGCCGCGAGGCCGGCGCCATGTGACCGATCGTGCGCATGTTGTGCAGGCGGTCGGCCAGCTTGATGAAGATCACCCGCAAATCGCGGCTCATGGCCAGCAGCAGCTTGCGGAAGCTCTCCGCGTCGGCCTCCTGGCGCGTGCGGAACTTCATCTTGTCGAGCTTGGTCACGCCGTCGACGAGCTTGGCGATGGCTTCGTCGAACTGGTCGGTGAGATCCTCGCGCTCGATCTCGGTGTCCTCGATCGTGTCGTGCAGGATCGCGGCGGCGATGGTCTGGTGATCCATGCGCATGCCGGCCAGGATGCCGGCGACCGCCACCGGATGCGTGATGTAGTCTTCGCCGGACTTGCGCTTCTGCCCCTCGTGGGCTTTCGCCCCGGTTTCGTAGGCGCGCAACACGACGGCCACGTGCTGTGGCTCGAGGTAGGTGTTGAGCAGGTCCCTGAGGTCGCGAACCGGGGCTGGAAGCATGGCGGCTTTCCGGTTGGCTAGTGGGCGCGGCCCGGCAGAGGGGTCCTCAGGCACATGCGGGAGCAGGCTCGATCAGTCGAGGTCGTCTTCGGGCGGCGGCGGCACTTCGGCCTGCATCGCGGCCAGGCGGGCGTCGAGCTCGGCCTGCAGCTTGGCGATGTTGTCGTCGTCGACCGCGCCCTCGGCAATCTCGCGCAACGCGATCACGGTGGGCTTGTCGGATTCCTCCTCGACCAGGGGGTCGGCGCCGTTGGCGATCATGCGCGCACGCTGCGCGGCGGTCATGACCAGTTCGAAACGATTCGGCACCGCCTCGATGCAGTCTTCTACGGTTACTCTTGCCATGGTTGCTGCTTACTCCAGATCCGGTTGGGTCGGTCCGCCGCCCGTTGCGGGGACCGTGGCGGAAAATCAATCTTTCATTGTACCGCCAGCACCCGTTTCGTCCAATAGGCTCTTGACCAGCGCCTGCCGGCGCCCACGGCGCAATGGCCAGGCCCGGACGATCGCCAGCAGGTCGGCGAGCGCCTGGTCGAAATCATCGTTGACGACCATCCAGCGGAAACTGCCGCAGGCGGAGATTTCACGGCGGGCTTCGCCGAGCCGCCGATCGATCACCTCGGGCGAGTCGGAACCGCGCGTGCGCAGGCGCTCGGCGAGCACCGCCATCGACGGCGGCAGGATGAAGATCGTGCAGACATCCGGATGCGAATCCAGGATCTGTTCGGCACCCTGCACGTCGATCTCCAGCAGCACGTCGCGGCCCGCGGCCCACAGCGACTCGACCCGGTCGCGCCGAGTGCCGTAGTAGTTGCCGTACACCTCGGCGTGTTCGAGATATTCGCCTTCCTCGATGCCCCGGCGGAAATCCTCGACGGAAACGAAATGGTATTGCTCGCCGTCGATCTCGCCGGGCCGCACCGGCCGAGTGGTGTCGGAAACCGATAGCGCCAGTCCGGGCCGTTGCTGGAGCAGCGCGCGCATCAGGCTCGTCTTGCCCGCGCCGCTGGGCGCGGCGATCAGGAACAGGTCGCCGTCACTCGACATTCTGCACCTGTTCGCGCATCTGCTCGACCAGCACCTTCAGTTCCACGGCCGCCTGGCCCACCTCGGCCAGGCTGGCCTTCGATCCCAGGGTGTTGGCCTCGCGATTGAGCTCCTGCATCAGAAAGTCGAGTCGGCGCCCGACCGGTTCGTCGAGCGCCATGACGCGGCGAACCTCGGCGACGTGGGTTTCGAGGCGGTCGAGCTCCTCGTCGACGTCGAGCTTCTGCAGCTGGAGCACGACTTCCTGCTCGATCCGGCCCGGTTCGACCGGGGCGTCGATCGCCTCCAGCCGCTCGCGCAAGCGCGCATCGAGCGCCTGCCTGATCTCGGGCAGCCGCTCACGCACGGCCACCGCCTGGGTCTCGATGCCCGCCAGCCGCTGTTCAAGCATGCCGGCGATCGCCCGCCCCTCCTGCTCGCGCGCGGCGATCAGCTCGTCGACCGCTTCGTCGAACGCTGCCATCGCCGGTTCGTGGATCGTGGCTGGATCGACCTCGGCCTGTGCGATCAGGCCCGGCCAGTCCAACAGGTGGACGAGATCGGGCTCGGCGCTGCCGCCGGCGAGCTCCGCGATTTCGTCGTGGGCGCGCAGCAGGCTGCGCGCGAGCTCGAAGTTGACCTCGAGCCCGGTCGACGAGGCCGCCGCGTCGGCCTGGAATTTCAGCGACACCTCGACCTTGCCCCGGCCGAGCCGGTCCTTGAGCCGGCTTCGGATGCCCGGCTCGAGCGCGCGGAAGTCGTCCGGCAGGCGCAGGGCCACGTCGAGAAAACGCTGGTTGACCGACCGGATCTCCCAGGTCACTTGCCCGGCATCCAGCGCGCTCGAGCGCCGGGCGTAGGCCGTCATGCTTCTGATCATGGGCGTGAACCGCTTCCCGGAGAAGGCGACATGGTACCCTTCCCACCCCCCGAATAGAAAGGACCGAGAGCGGTGAAGCGACCTTCCGGACGCGCGTCCGACGAACTGCGCCCCGTCACCATCGAGCGCCATTTCACCCGCCACGCCGAGGGATCGGTGCTGATTTCATGCGGCGAAACGCGGGTACTGTGCAACGCCAGCGTGGAAGAGCGCGTTCCGCCCTGGCTCCGGGGCAAGGGCCAGGGCTGGGTGACGGCCGAATACGGCATGCTGCCGCGCGCGACCGGCACGCGGAACATGCGCGAGGCCACCCGGGGCAAGCAGGGCGGCCGCACGCTCGAGATCCAGCGCCTGATCGGGCGCAGCCTGCGCTCGGTCATCGACCTCGAAGCGCTCGGCGAGCGGACCGTCACCCTCGACTGCGACGTCATCCAGGCCGACGGCGGCACCCGGACCGCTTCGATCACGGGCGCCTACGTGGCCCTGGTCGATGCCATGGATACGCTGTTCGACGCCGGACGCGTGAAGCGCAACCCGGTTCACGGCCGGATCGCGGCCGTTTCGGTCGGCATGCTCGGGTCCGATGCCGCCCTCGACCTCGACTATGCGGAGGACTCGACCGCCGACACCGACCTCAACGTGGTAATGAACGAGGCCGCCGGCTTCATCGAGATCCAGGGCACCGCCGAGGGACACGCCTTTCGCCGCGACGAACTCGACGCGATGCTGGCCCTGGCCGAAAAGGGCATCGGCGAGCTGATCGCCACCCAGGAGCAGGCGCTCGATGACGCTTGAAGGCGGCAAGCTGGTGCTCGCCAGCGGCAACCAGGGCAAGCTGCGGGAGCTGGCTCACATGCTCGAGCCCCTTCATCTCGAGGTGCTCTCCCAGGCGGATTTCGACGTCGAAGCGGTCGAGGAAACCGGCCTGACCTTCGTCGAGAACGCGCTGCTCAAGGCACGCGAGGCCGCGCGCGTGTCCGGACTGCCGGCCCTGGGCGACGACTCCGGCCTGGTGGTCGACGCGCTCGACGGTCGCCCGGGTATCCGTTCCGCGCGCTTCGCCGGCAAGGACGCCTCGGACGCGGCCAACAACGAGCAGCTGCTGTCCGAATTGAAGAACCTGCCGATGGAACGCCGCAGCGCGCATTTCCATTGCTGCCTGGTCCTGCTGCGCCACGCCTCCGATCCCGCGCCGATCATCGCCGAGGGCGCCTGGCACGGCCACATCCTCGAAACACCGCGCGGCGAAGGCGGATTCGGCTACGACCCGCTCTTCCACGACCGGGATCTCGCCGCGACGGCAGCCGAACTGCCGATGGCGGAAAAGGCCCGCGTCAGCCACCGCGGCAAGGCCCTGGCCGCCCTGATCGAACGTCTTCGCTGACGCAGGGTCGGAATCGATCAGGCGGCACCTGCATCGGCGAGGACGCAAGGCTGCCTGTCCGTTTCGATCATTCGAGCATTGGAATTTGTTTGCGATTTGATGCTTGAGATTTGATCATTATTCATTCCGACGCAGGACCACTGCACCCAGCATCCGCAGCCGCCCCAATGCTCACTCTTCCGCCCCTGTCCCTCTACATCCACCTGCCCTGGTGCGTGGCGAAGTGCCCGTATTGCGACTTCAACTCGCACGCGCTCGACGGTGAGCTGCCCGAGGCGCGCTACGTCGACGCCCT
>JAAAPE010000120.1 GCA_009908385.1 Gammaproteobacteria bacterium | reverse complement strand
CTCCGGGTGGGATGGCCATGGCCGGTATAATCCCCGGTTTGAGCTCAAGCGACCCGCCGACATGTCCAGCAAAGACGAAGCAGCGACGCCGACCAACTTCATCCGGAACCGGATTCTCAAGGAGCTGGAGGCCGGCCAGTACGAAGAGATCGTCACGCGGTTCCCGCCGGAACCGAACGGCTACCTGCACCTGGGTCACGCCAAGTCCATCGTGCTCAACTTCAGCCTGGCCGAGGAGTTCGGGGGTTACACCAACCTGCGCTTCGACGACACCAACCCGGCCAAGGAAGAACAGCGCTACGTCGACGCCATCAAGGAAGACGTGGCCTGGCTCGACTACCAGTGGAAGAACGAGTGCTACGCGTCGGACTACTTCGAGACGCTCTACGAGTACGCCCTGCACCTCATCGACAACGGCCTGGCCTACATCGACGGCCAGGACGCCGACGCGATCCGCGAGCAGCGCGGCACCCTGACCGAACCCGGCACGCCCAGCCCGGACCGGGACCGCGACCCGGCCGAGAGTCGCGAGCTGTTCGAGCGCATGCGCGCGGGTGAATTCGAGGACGGCCAGTACGTGCTGCGGGCCAGGATCGACATGGCTGCGCCCAACATCAACCTGCGCGACCCGGTCATCTACCGGATCCGCCACAAAGCGCATCCGCGCACCGGAAACGACTGGTGCATCTACCCCAGCTACGACTTCGCGCACGGGCAGTCCGACGCCATCGAGCACATCACCCATTCGCTGTGCACGCTCGAATTCGAGGATCATCGACCGCTCTACGACTGGCTGATCGAGCACCTCCCCGTGTCCTCGCGCCCCTACCAGATCGAGTTCTCGCGACTCAACCTCGATTTCACCGTCCTGTCCAAGCGGCGGCTCACGCGCCTGGTCGACGAAGGCTTCGTCGACGGCTGGGACGACCCCCGCATGCCCACCATCGCGGGCATCCGGCGGCGCGGCTTCACGCCCGACTCGATCCGCAACTTCTGCGCCGAGATCGGGGTCACCAAGTCCGAGAGCATCATCCCCTTCGGCGCGCTCGAGCGGAACCTGCGCGACGATCTCAACGTGCGCGCCCCGCGCCGCATGGCGGTCTTGCGCCCGCTCAAGCTCGTGCTCACCAACTTTCCCGAAGGCGAGACCGACTGGGTCGAAGCCGCCAACCACCCCCAGGACCCCGACATGGGCACCCGGCAGGTGGCGCTCACGCGCGAGCTCTACATCGAACAGGATGATTTCATGGAAGAGGCGCCGAAGAAGTTCTTCCGCCTCAAGCCGGGCGGAGAGGTCCGCCTGCGCAACGCCTTCATCATCCAGTGCGACGAAGTGATCAAGGACGAAGCCGGCAACGTCGTCGAATTGCACTGCACCTTCGACCCGGAGACCCGTTCGGGCCAGCCCGGCGCCGACCGCAAGGTCAAGGGCACGATTCACTGGGTCTCCGCGGAGCACGCGGTCAAGGCCGAAGTGCGCCTGTACGACCGGCTCTTCAAGGTGCCGCATCCGGGCGGGGACAAGGAGCGCGACTTCGTCGAGCACCTCAACCCGGACTCGCTCGAGGTGCTCGACCACGCGCGCCTCGAGGCGGGGGTCGAGACCGCCCGGCCCGGGGAGTTCTACCAGTTCGAACGCCTGGGCTACTTCGTGCCCGACCCGGATACCACCCCCGAAAAACCGGTCCTCAATCGCGCGGTGACCCTGCGCGATACCTGGGCAAAGCTGGAGAAGCAGCTCCGGCAGGGCTAAGCCGGGGGCTTGGCCCCCGAAGCGGCGGCAGCCCCGGTTCAGGTGTCGAGCGCAACCAGAGGCTTGTCTCGGTTCGCCTCGAAATACTCGCGCTGTTCTCGAACCCCCGCCCGCAGTCGTTCATACAGGGCCTGGAACCGGGGGTCGTCCAGCAGCGGCGCGTATTCCGGCTGTCCTTCCAGTGCCCACCAGTAATAGCGCCAGTCCCGATCGACCAGCGCCTCGAGCGCGTCGAGCGCGGCGGCCTCGTTGCCCTCGAGCATGTGGAGCGACGCCTCCTCATTGCCCACGATCAACCAGGGACCCCGATCGAGGCGGGTTCGCTCGACGATTTCCCACATCGCCGCCATCAGGGGCTCCGAACGCGCCGTCTGGCCCGTCTGTTTAAGGCAGTAGGCGGCAAGCTTGGCGGGCATGAACTCGAAGGGTTTGATGACGGGCGGTCCATCGAACAGGTGTGAAAAGTGTTCCTCGAGCAGCTCGATCGCGGCCGGACAATCGTCACGCGCGAGGGACTCGACGAGCAGCGTGCGCGTCAAAGGGTCCGGGTTGCCCAGGGCGACGACTTCCTCCAGGACCGCGCGTTGCGCCTGCCACTCGCCCCGGACCCGGTGGATGGCCTGTCGCAGATAGCGGCCGAGCAGTGGCAGTTCGTGCTCGGCGGCCAGTTCCTGGCTGCAGCGATCGGCGGCATCGACGTCCCCGAGCTGAAGCCAGGTCTCGCAGACGCGAAACCAGCGCGAGCCGCTATCGGGATCGAGTTCCCGCTGGCGCAGGATGTAACGCATGGCCTCCCCGCTGTCGCCCACCTGGGTGAGGTAGGTCGTCATCCGGCTGTAGGACAGGGGGAATTCGGGACGCTCGCGAATACTCTTCCTCAGCCGGAACAGCGCTTCCTCGGCGCGCCCGACCGCCCAGTAGGCATCCGCCAGCCAGACCGCCCCGATCTCGAAGAATGGATCGAGGCGCACCGCGGTCTTCAGCGGTTCGATGGCGGCCTCGAACTGCGACTGACGGAACAGTGTCCGGCCGAGATGGCGCCATGCCGTAGCGTCGTTGGGGTTGCGCTCGAGGGCGACGCGGTAGGCGGCGATGGCTTCTTCGGGCCGCCCGTTGCGAAAATGCCAGTCGCCGGTCGCCCGGATCACCATGGCTGAATCCGGTGCGAGGCGGCGGGCTCGCTCGAGAAAGGGCTCCGTCATGTCGTGCTCGTCCTCGCGCGTGCGCATCGGGCCCTGGCTGCGTTGCATGCCGATGGCGTCGATCAGGCCGATCAGCGCCTCGACATTGTCCGGCTGAAGTTCCAGCGCGGCCTCGAAATGCTCCACGGCGGCCGTCGCCGAGGCCAGCGTGAAGTCGTCCATCGCCAGTCGACCGCGCGTGATCAGTTCCCACACGCGCTGGGAGTCCGGGTGCGGCGTATCGCGTTCGGGCAGCAGCGAGTCGGTCATCGTGCGCGCGACTTCGTTGGCGATTTCGTCCTGCAGTGCGAAGAGTCTGCCCATCGGCCGGTCGTAGGTGCGCGACCAGATGTGTTTCTCGGTCCTTGCGTCGATGAGCTGGGCAAGCACGCGGACGGTATCTCCGGAATGCTGGACGCTGCCCTCCAGCACGACATCCACGTCCAGACGTTCGGCAATCTCGCCGATGCCCGCCTTGCTGTCTCGAAACGCGAACGAGGAAGTGCGCGCAACGACCTCGAGTTCGGGAGAAAGCGTCAGCATGTGAATGATGCGATCGACCAGGCCGTCGGCGAAATGGCCCTGGTCGCCGACCGCGGTCATGTCGGTGAAGGGCAGCACGGCGACGCCCGGCCCCGCCGCCTCGGCGGTTTCCGCGATCCCGGGCGAACCGGTGAACCGTTCGCCGGCCACCCACCAGAACCCCGCCGTTGCAACCAGCGCGAGACCGAGCAGGAGCGGGCGCCAGCGGCGTTTGCCGCCGGCCATGCGGTCGACAGCGGGCTGTTCTGCGCTGCCGGCTCGCTCGCACGCCTGGGAAAGGCGTTCGGACGCCGCCTCGGGATCGACCATCTCGACCCGACGACGATCGAAAAGATAGCCCCGGCGCGGCACCGCCCGTAGCACCCGGGGCGGCCGCCGATGGTCCCCGATGAACTGGCGCAGGGAAGACACGGCGACGTTGACGGAGTCGTCGCTGGCGGCCTCCAGGTGGCCCCAGACCGCCTCGATCATTTCGTCGCGTGTGAGCACGCGGTCGCTGTTGTCGACCAGGAAGCGGAGAAGCCCGAGGAGACGCGGCGGAAGCTGTTTCTCGACCTCGCGATGCTGAATTCGCCCGCTTTCAAGATCGATGAGCCGATTATTGATGGCGATGTAGCGCACGCGTGAACTCCCCCGATTGGCTGGTGCACTGTGATTATAGTCACAACTTCCTGCCCGGTTCACGCGCCGGATTTGTGCGCAGTTCGGTGTTTATATCCCTGAATTCATGGGTGTTTAGAAGGCTTTAGCGTTTGCACAGGACTTTCCGCCTCCCCCTCGCGATTCTGGACCCGTGTTCGAGGCCGTGAGCCGAGAACGCCGGTCCTCAGGCGCGGCGCCCAACGGCGCCCCGCGGCCCGGACCGAATCATCATGTTCAAAGAGCCGGCTGGAGCCGGGGAGGAAAAAAATGAACAGCACTCGAGACTCGTTACAGAAAGTACTGCCGCGCAAGCACTCGCTCGCGGTCCTGGCCGGCGGACTGCTGCTGGCCTCCAGCACCCTGGCCGAGACAGTCAGCGTCCAGTTCTCGCAGTCGTACCCCGGCGGTGGGACGGTCACCGGCCTGATCGTCGGCGAAGACCTGGACGGCGACGGCCGCCTGTACGCGGTCGCGCCGGGCGTGGCCGGTTTCCTGGGCATCGAGCCCGCCAGCGGCGAGGTGACCTACGCCAGCGTGCGCATCGAGGGCCTGCTGGGTGAGCCGGTTACCAACATTTTCGACGCCTCGGTGGCCGACCTCGAAGACGATTCGAATTTCTTCTGGGGCTTTGCCTACAACCTGGACGGCGGCCCGATCGGCGACGAAACGGACGAAGGCGTGGCGTTCGCACCACTGGCGCCGAGCACCTCGTATTTCGCCGGACCGCTGTTTTCCGGGGCCGTCGATCCCGAGCCGCTGAACACGCCGCTGGTCCCCTGCGGACAGCCGGAAGTGGCGCCCTGCTCGGGAATCACGACGCTCGAACCCGTCGATCCTTTCCCCAACTTCAACCTCCTCTACTCGGCGACCTCGTCCGATCCGATCGTGACCACGGAACTGCTGCGCTACACGTTCGAGCAGGATGGATTCGACGATGGCGCATCGATCACCGGCACCATCAGCGGCCAGGACCTCGACGGCGACGGCATGCTCTATGCAGTGGGCAACGCCTGGATCGAGATGGGTGGTCTGGAAGCCGGCGACGAGATCGCCTACGCCAGCGTCACCATCCGGGGCGTCACGCCCGAAGCGATCGTCAACACGGTCGACCTGGTGACCGGTGACGTGACGGACATCGCCAACTACTTCTTCGGCGCAGCGGTCAGCGTGGAAGGGAGCGAAATGGGCGACGAGCCGGGCGAGGGGCTGTCGATCGCACCCTTCTCGCCGTCGACGTCGTACCTGGTCGGAGACAAGTTCTCCTTCGGCTTCTCACCGGTGATCGTCGAGCAGGGCATTTCGAACTGCGGCAACGAAGCCGGGGAGCCCTGCGGCATGCTGGTCAGCCTGACCCCCAACTCCGAATCGCCGACGGGGGTCGACCTCCAGGCCGTGCAGTACAGCGAGCAGCCCGCACCAAAGGCCGCGGCGCCGTTCATCGTCAACGGCGACTTCAGCGGTCACTGGTTCAACAAGACGCCGGAGGGCGAGGGCCTGACCATCCAGGTGCTCGACACCGGCGCGGTCATTGTCTACTGGCTCACCTACGATGCATCGGGCGACCAACGCTGGCTGTTCGGCATCGGCCGGCGCGAGGGCGCCAGCGTGATCATCGACGATCTCCAGGTCACCGCCAACGGCGTATTCGCCACGCCCACGGAAACCAGCGTCGAGCTCAACACCGTCGGTGAGTTGACCATCGACTTCGCGGATTGCGACAACGCCACGGTGGACTACGTTGTCGACGGCGAGCCGGGAACGCTGGAGATCGGTCGTCTGACCGGACTGAAATCTCTCGAGTGCGTCCGCTAAGGGGATCGCGCTCTTGCGTTCGGCAAGAGGTGCCGGCCCGGTGACGGGCCGGCACCGATTTTTCAGCTCGCCCGCCCCCATCCCGCCCACGCGATCCGCCGCTGTGCCACAATTCCCGCCATGGACGAAAACGGGCGTTCGGACGGCCTCGACGAGGCCTTTTCCGAGATCTACGGCGAGCTCAAGCAGCAGGCGCGCAGGAGCCTGCGCAAGCTGCCGCACGGGGCGACGCTGACGCCCACGGCGCTCGTTTCGGAGGTCTACCTCAAGCTTAACCAGGCCCGTCACCTCGACGTCACCGGCCGACGTCATTTCTTCGCGCTGGCCGGACGCGCCATGCGCCAGATCATCGTCGACCAGGCCCGTGCGGCGCAGGCGCGCAAGCGCGGCGGCGATCTCAAGGCGATCACGCTGCAGAACAGCCACATGAGCCTTGCGCAGACGGCCGACGAGGTGCTCGATCTCGACCAGGCGCTCGACGACCTCGGCCGGCTCTCCGAGCGGCAGCGCTCGCTGGTCGAAATGAAGTTCTTCGCCGGCCTGAGCATCGAGTCCATCGCCGAGATTCTCGAGTGCTCGACGCGCACCGCTCACCGCGAGTGGGAACGCGCGCGGGCCTATCTCCTGGCCAGGCTCAAGGCGTCGCAATGACCGGACGGCTCCCCAGCCCATCAGTTCCTGCGCGTTCGGCATCGGTGGCCCGGCCATGAACGAACAACCGAGCCGCAGCGACTGGCAACGCATCGGCGAGCTGTTCGACCGCCTGGTCGATCTTCCGCCCGAGAAGCGCGACCTGGCCGGGCTCGACGAGCCGCCGCATATCGTCGACTGGGTCGAGCGGATGCTCGAGGCCGCCGACAGCGACGACCGGCAGCTGCTCGATCACACCGTCCAGCGACTGGCCGGGCAGCTGTTCGCCGCCCAGGCCGAGGACTTCGATTCCGCGGTACTCCGGGGCCGGCGCTTCGGGCCCTGGGAAGCGCTCGACGAGATCGGCCGCGGCGGCATGGCGGTGGTCATGCACGGCCGCCGCGCCGACGGGCGCTTCGACAAGGATGTCGCGATCAAGGTACTGCCCGCGGCCGGCACGGCGCGCTCGCGCGAGCGCCTGGTCGACGAGATCCGTATCCTCGCGCTGCTCGAGCACCCAAACATCGCCCGCCTGATCGACGGGGGCGTCGACGAGCAGGACACGCCCTACCTCGTGATGGAGTACGTCGAGGGCCTGCCGATCACCGAGTACTGCCGTCGCCACGCTCTGGCCCTGCGCGATCGGGTTACGCTGCTTTCCCAGGTGGCCGAGGCGGTCGGCGCCGCCCACCGCCAGCTCATCGTCCACTGCGACATCAAGCCCTCGAACATCCTGGTCGATGCCCGCGGCCAGGCCAGGCTGGTCGATTTCGGCATCGCCGCGCTGGTCAGCGCCTCGGCCGTCGGGGGCGCCGGGGAAACCGCGCTCATGTGCTCGCCGGCCTACTGCGCGCCCGAGCAGCTCGAGGGCCGCCGTCCCGCGCCGCCTCAGGACATCTACGGTCTCGGCGCCGTCCTCTTCGAGCTGCTCGCGGGCGAACGCATCCGCGACGCGGCCGAAGCCACCCGCCTGCTCTTCCATCCCGAGCAGGCGCGACGCCCGATTCCCTCGCCGGCGACCTTCAACCGCGCCGTCGACCGCGACCTGGCGGCCATCTGCCTGCGCGCACTCGACAACGATCCGGGCCGGCGCTACCGCAGCGCCGATGCCTTCGGGGCCGACCTGGAACGCTGGTCGCAGGGGCGGGCGGTGCACGCGCGCGACGGCGGCATGGCCTACCGCTGGGGCAAGTGGTTCAGGCGCAACTGGCTGCCCGTGTCCCTGCTGGCGCTGGTCTTCATGGCGCTGGTATCGGGCGCCTCGCTGGCGCTGTGGCAGGCGCAGGAGGCCCGCACGGCCCAGGCCCGTGCCGAGCAGGAGCTCGAGCGGGCCACGGCCATGACCGATTTCGTCACCGGCCTGTTCGAAGCCGCCCGGCCCGGCCTGCCGGCGGACCGGGTGCCCAGTACCCGGGACCTGCTGCTGCGCGGGGCGGAGACTGCCGAAACGCGCTTCGCCGACCAGCCCGGCCAGCTCGCGCGCATGCTCACCGTGATCGGGGAGCTGCTCACCAGCGTCGGCCTGCCGGGCGAGGCCTCGGAGGTGCTCGATCGTGCGCTCGAAGTTCACGAGCGCCGGCCCGATGCCGATCCCGGCGCGATCGCCCGCGCCCGGCTCGTTTATGGCGAATCGCTGCACTACACCGACCGCCTCGACGAGGCGCTCGTACAGCTCGAACGGGCCGTCGAGGCCCTGCGCGGACAGGGCCGGCCGGCGGAGCTCGCCCGCGCCCTGCACGCCTTCGGCTTCGCCGCCAGCAACCGCCCGCGGCTCGAAGAAGCGCTGGCCGCGCATGCCGAGGCGCTCGAGCTCCAGCGCCGCCTGGACGATCCCGCCGCCCTGGCCCTGGGCCTGTCGGCGACGGCGCGCACCCGCCAGCGTGCCGGCGAACACGAGCTCGCAGCCGAGACCTATCGCGAGTCGATCGAGTTGCTGCGCCAGCAGGAACCGCTCGACCGCTATTCGCTGAGCGTCGTGCTGAGCGACTACGGCGTGCTGCTGCGCCACATGGATCGCCTGGAAGACGCGCAGGCGGCCTTCGTCGAGTCGCTCGAGATCAGCGAGGGGATCTACTCCGGTCCGCACGTGACGCTCGGACAGCGCTGGAACAACTACGGGGCCGTGCTCGCCTCCCTGGGCGATCGGCGCGCGGCCATCGACGCCTGGCAGCGCGCCCGCGAGATCCTCGAGGCACTGGAAGAGCAGGGCAACCGTACCGTGCTGGCCGGCGTGGCCAACAACCTCGGTTTCGTCCTGCTCGAGACGGGCCAGGCCGACCGGGCCGAGGCGCAGTTCGAGCGCTCACTGGAATTGCTGGAGGCCACCGTCGGGCGCAATCACGGCTTCCACGTCAGCGTGTCGCTCAACCTGGGACGCTGCCTGGCCGATCAGGCGCGCGTCGACGAGGCCGAAGCGGTGTTCCGCGACGCCCTGGCCCGCGCCATCGACTTCTACGGCGAGGACGATTCGCGAACCCTGTCGATCCGCGCTCACCTCGGCGGCCTGCGCTGGCGGCACGGGCGCGATCCCGGGGGGCTGACCATGCTGCAGGCTGCCCACGACCGCCAGGTCGAGCAGGCCGGCGTGAACGATCCCGCCAGCCTGCGCTTGGCGCTCGAGCTGGCCGAGGCGCGTCTGCTGGCGGAGGAATTCCCGGCGGCGCGTGAGCTGTTCAGGCGGGTCCTGTCGGGCAGCCGGCCGCAATTGCCGCCCGGCCACCTGCAGGTGCTTCGGGCCCGCGTCGGGCTGGCGGAGGCCCTGAACGGGCTCGACCAGCCGGATCGGGCGGGTGAAGTGCTCGACGCCATCGAGCCGACGATGCTGGTCGATTTCGCCGCTTCTCATCCCCTGAGAGCGCGGCTCGCGCGCCTGGATGCAGCGTTCGAGGGCTGACCGACGTTAGAGCGGTTCGGCCAGCCGGCAGCCGTCGAAATCCGGGTGGCCGCGCATGAAGTAAACGCGCAGCGCGGGGTCGGCGTCCAGTGGGGGTTCGAGCGACCACGGCACTTCCGCGGGCGTGGTCAGGTCGTAGCCGGAGCCGCTGGGACGCCAGTCGCCCAGTTCGCTGCCGGCCGACACCAGCGTGTAGTCGTTTTCCCAGCGCTGTTTCTTCAGGCGATAGCTGCGGTCGACCCGCAGGAAGAGTTCGACCGGTCGTCCGTTGCAGTCGCCGGCGAAATGGGCGCGGATCTTCAGCTCTGGCTCGGGTCGGGCGCCGGGCAAGTAGATGTAGAGGCCCAGGTTGCCGGCCGTGAAGTGATGGGTGCCGTAGTCTTCGCGTTCGACGCGAACGGCACCTCCCGGCGTCGAGAGCAGCGCCTGCAGCGCCTGCGCGCGATTGTAGGCCTGCGCGCTGTCACCGTGCACGATGACGGTCTCGGCGATCTCCAGGCCGCCCGGCGTCTCGGCGTAGGTGACGCGATGCCGGTAGCCGGCCGCCTCGAGCTGCGCGGCGATGGTGCGCACCTCGGCATGGCCGGGCTGGTTGGAGAAGATGTGGACGGTGAGGTCGTCGACCGGCCGCGTGGCGCAGCCGGCGAGGCCGGCCGCCAGCAAGACAGCGGCGAGCCGGAGCGGGCTCATTCCCGGCGGCTGTGTTCGCGCACCGTCTCGACCAGGACCGAGACGTGCTCGGGCGGAACGTCGGGCGTGATGCCGTGGCCCAGGTTGAAGACGTGGCCGGGTCCGTCGCCGAAACTGTCGAGCACGCGCCGGGTCTCGGCGGCGATCACTTCGGGATTGGTCAGCAGCACCGCGGGATCGAGGTTGCCCTGAAGCGCGACCTTGTCCCCGACGCGCACGCGCGCTTCCGACAAGTCGAGCGTCCAGTCCACGCCCAGGCCGGCGCAGCCGGTGTCGACCAGCGCCTCGAGGTGCTGGCCGCAGCCCTTGCCGAACAGGATGACCGGCACGTCGGGGCAGGACGATTTCAGCCGCTCGACGATACGCGCCTGCGAGGCCAGCGAGAACGCGTGGTAGAGCCGGGGCGAGAGCACGCCGCCCCAGGAATCGAAAATCATCAGCGCGTCGGCGCCGGCCTCCACCTGGGCGGCGAGGTAATCGGCGGTGGCGTCGGCAAGGTGGTTCATCAGCCGCCCGGCGGCCTCGGGGTCGGCCAGCAGCAGCTTCTTGGCGCGCGCGAAATCCTTGCTGCTGCGGCCCTCGATCATGTAGGTCGCCACCGTCCACGGACTGCCGGCGAACCCGATCAGCGGCGTGCCCTGCGGCAGGGCCGATCGGATCAGGCGCACGGCTTCCATCACGTAATCGGTGTCCTCGTTCGCGTCGGGCATGGGCAGGGCGTCGATGTCGGCGGCGCTGCGCACCGGCCGCTCGAAGTAGGGTCCCTCGCCGGGCTTGAAGCCCAGGCCGCGGCCCATGACATGCGGCAGGATCAGGATGTCGGAAAACAGGATGGCGGCGTCGAAGCCGTAGCGTTCGATCGGCTGCAGCGTGACTTCGCAGGCCAGCTCGGGGTTGCCGGCCAGGTCGAGGAAGCTGCCCGCCCGTTCGCGCGTGGCGCGGTATTCGGGCAGGTAGCGCCCGGCCTGGCGCATCAGCCAGATCGGCGTGCGCTCGACCGGTTCGCGCCGCAGGGCGCGCATGAACAGGGATTGGTCAATGGCAGTCATGAGCGGTTCAGTATCTCGCGTATGTCGTCGGTGGGACAGGTGTCGATGGTCGCCTGCCCGATGGCCTCGAGCAGGATCAGACGGATGCGGTCGCCGCGGTTCTTCTTGTCGAGTCGCATCAGGGACAGCAGGCGTTCGCGGTCGATGTCGCCGGGCAGCGACACCGGCAGGTTCATTCGCTCGAGCAGGTGGACCAGGCGCTCGGAGTGGCCTACGCGCAGCCGGCCGAGCAGCTCGCTCAGCCGTGCGGCCACCACCATGCCCACGGCCACGGCTTCGCCGTGCCGGTAGCGGCGGTAGTCGGTGATCGTCTCGAGCGCGTGGCCGAAGGTGTGGCCGAAATTGAGCAGCGCCCGCTGGCCGCTTTCTCGCTCGTCGGCGGCGACGATCTCGGCCTTGTGGGTCACCGAGGCGTGCACCGCCTCGAGCAGGTCGGCGGGCATGCGCGCGTTGAGGGCATCGGCGCGGCTTTCCAGCCAGGAAAGGAATCGCTCGTCGCGGATCGCGCCGTACTTGACCACCTCGGCCAGGCCGGCGCGGTAGTCGCGATCGTCCAGGCTGCCGAGGGTGTCGATGTCGGCGATCACGGCGGCCGGCTGGTGGAAGGCGCCGATCAGGTTCTTGCCGTCGGGATGGTTCACGCCCGTCTTGCCGCCGACGGCAGCGTCGACCTGGGCCAGCAGGGTGGTCGGCATCTGCACCACGCGGATGCCGCGCATGTAGCTGGCCGCGGCGAAGCCGGCCAGGTCGCCGATCACGCCGCCGCCCAGGGCGACCACCGTGGCGTCGCGCTGGGCGCGCATCGCTACCAGTTCGTCGATGATGCGCTGCCAGCTGGTCACCGTCTTCTGTTCCTCGCCGGCGGGCAGCACCAGGCTGCGCCAGCGCCGTTCGCCCTCGAGCGAGGCGGTGACGCGGTCCAGGTAGAGCCCGGCGACGGTCTCGTCGCTGACCACCAGCACGCGCCCGTCGAGATGGCGCTGCCAGACGCTGTCCATGCCGAGCAGGCCCTGCCCGACGTAGACGGGATAGCGGCCGCCGGCATGGCTGACTTCGGTGACCTTCACGATGCGCGCGCCTCCTGCCAGTAACGGCGAATCCGGCGCTCGACCAGGCCGGCCATGGCGCCCGGCGGGCGGTTGGCCGAGTCGACGACCAGCGTGGCGCAGGATTCGTAGATCGGGTTGCGGGCTTCCGCAAGCTGCTCCAGTCGCCGGCGGCGGTCCGGTGCCTGCAGCAGCGGTCGCTGCTTGTCGCGTTCGAGCCGGCGCAGCTGCTGATCCACGCTGGTGCGCAGGTAGACGACCACGCCGCGCTCGGTCAGAAACTCGCGATTGCGCTCCGACAGCACGCTGCCGCCGCCGCTGGCGAGCACCACGCCGTCGCGCTGGCTGAGCTCGTCGAGCAGCTCGCTTTCGCGCTGGCGGAAGCCTTCCTCGCCCTCGATCTCGAAGATCACCGACACCTCCACGCCGCAGCGCGCCTGCAGCTCGAGGTCGAGGTCCACGAAATCCAGGCCCAGGCGGCGGGCCAGCTGGCGGCCCACGGTGGTCTTGCCCGAGCCCATGGGTCCGACCAGGAAGATCCGTTCGAGGGTTCGGCGACCGGCAGAAGCGTTCATGAAGTCTGAGTCGCGTCGGGCCGCCGCTTCACGACGCGCGGCGCGGGGTCGGGGCTGGTCATGCAAGGCGGCAGCCGGGCGATTGAACTTACGATCAATGCTATCACGCAACGTCGCGGCGGAGTCGCGACGGCAGCGCCCGTCATCCTTTCGGGATGGCCGTTTGATAACATGGCAACCTTTCCGATCGAGGGTGGTCCATCGGATCATGCTGCGCTTTTCCATTCTCTTCGTCGTCCTGCTGCTGGGCCTGTTCACCATCGAGGTGCTGCAGCCCGTCCAGGCCAACGTGATCCTGCCGTTTACCGCGGGCATCGCCAAGGTCAGCGTGTTCCTCATCGAGATGTTCGACACCGGCGTCTACTCGGCCGGCAAGGTGATCACCGACATCGAGTCCGGCTTCGCGGTGAGCATCGAGCCGGGCTGCAACGGCGTCGAGGCGCTGATCATCCTCTTCGCCGCCATCTTCGCGTTTCCCGCGCCGCTGAAGAACAAGCTGATCGGCTTCGCCATCGGTTTCGTGGCCATCCAGGCGCTCAACCTGGTGCGCATCATCAGCCTGTTCTACCTCGGCCAGTGGAACATGACCTGGTTCGAGTGGTTCCACCTCTACCTCTGGCAGGCGCTGATCATTCTCGACGCCCTGGTCGTATGGCTCATCTGGCTGCGTAAGCTGCCGCCGCGCGAAGGGGACGACGGCGGCAACACGCCGCCGCCGCAGCCGGCGACGTCGTGAAGCGCCTGCTGATCGCCGGCTGCGGCGACCTCGGGCTGCGGCTTGCCGCGCGCCTCGATCGCGAGCGCTGGCAGGTGCACGGCCTCCGACGCGGCGTCGACGCCCTGCCCGCCGACATCATTCCGGTTCGCGCCGACCTGACCGATCCCGACAGCCTCGGGGTGGTGGCCGGCCGCTGGGACGCGGTCGTCTACCAGGCCACGCCGGACGCTTACGACGAAGACGGCTACCGCGATGCCTACGTCCACGGCCTGGCCAACCTGGTCGAGAAGGTCGACGCCCGGCGGCTGATCTTCGTGTCGAGCAGCGCGGTCTACGGCCAGGACGCCGGCGAGTGGGTCGACGAGGACAGCCCGACCGAACCGGCGCGCTTCAACGGCCGCGTCCTGCTCGAGGCCGAAGCTCTGGCAGGCCGATCGGCGAGCGAGCCGGTCGTGGTGCGGTTTTCCGGTATCTACGGCCCCGGCCGCGACTCCCTGGTCCGCAAGGTCGCCGCCGGCCAGGCCCGCTGCCGCGAGACGCCGCCCCAGTGGACCAACCGCATTCACTCGGAGGACTGCGCCGGCGTGCTTGCCCACCTGCTCGATCTCGACTCGCCCGAGCGGCTCTATTGCGCCAGCGACGCCCATTCCGCGACGCGTTGCGAGGTGCTCGACTGGCTGGCCGGCCGGCTCGGAGTCTCGCCGCCCGTGCGCGAGAACGCCGGCGGCGGGCAGGGTAAGCGCGTGGCCAGCGGCCGTCTGGTCGAGTCCGGCTATTCGTTCCGCTACCCCGACTACCGCTCCGGCTACCAGGAAATGCTGCAATGAGCGACCTCACCGACATGACCGAGGCCATGGTCGAGCGTTTTCGAAAGGGCTTCGACCGGGCCCGCGACAACGGCATTCCCGAGCACACCGCGATGACCCTGGCCACCGTCGACGATCACGGCCGTCCGGCCGCGCGCACGGTGCTGCTCAAGGACATGGACGCGGGCGGCTTCGTGTTTTACACCAACCTGGGCTCGCGCAAGGGCCGGCACCTGGCCGGTCAGGCCGACGTCTCGCTGGTTTTCTGGTGGCGCGAGAACGAGGAACAGGTCCTCGTCGACGGTCGCGCGGAGCCGGTCAGCGACGCAGAGGCCGACGCCTACTTCGCCAGCCGCCCGCGCGGCAGCCAGATCGGCGCCTGGGCCTCGAAGCAGTCGAGGCCGATGGATAACCGCGAGGAATTCCTGGCCCGGATCGCCGAGTTCGAAAAGAAGTTCGAGGGCCGCGACGTCCCCCGCCCCGAACACTGGTCCGGCTTCCGCGTCAAACCCCGCCGCGTGGAGTTCTGGTATGGCCGTGAATTCCGCCTGCACGAGCGGGTGTGTTTCGAGCTGGTCGATGAGGGGTGGCGGGAGTCGTTGCTCTATCCCTGAGTTGAAAAGCAAATCCGAAATCCGAAGCACCAAATCCGAAACAAATTCGAAAACCCGAATCCGAAACGCGCCGACTTCAAGTGTTCCGTTTCGGATTTCGATATTCGGATTTCGAATTTAGGTAGAGCAATCTTCATCGCCTGATTTGGTAGTTGGCGAACGGATGCCTCTCCCTTTGCTCCGCCTCACGGTCTCCCTTTCGATCCACTGTTCACTAAGGCTTTTCCACGGTTCTTCGGCAAGCGATTGCGGCTCGTACATTCCGGCCGCCAGGCGCTGGCGCTGGGCTTCGTAGAGGATCAGAGCGGTGGCGACCGAGACGTTGAGGCTCTGGCTCATGCCTGCCATCGGGATGACGATCTCGCCGTCGCACTCGGCCACGGCCTCGTCGCTGACGCCGAATTTCTCGGTGCCGAGGACGATGGCCGTCGGGTGGGTGTAGTCGGGCTGGCGGAAATCCACGGCCTGTTCCGAGAAGTGCGCGGCATACAGAGAGAAGCCTTTCTGCCTGAGTGAACGCAGGCCCTCGACGGCGTCGTGGTGGCGGTGCAGCTTCACCCAGCGCTGCGCACCCTGGGCGGTGTGATTGAGTTTCGGAATGCCCCCGGTCGGCGGTACGGCATGGGCTTCCATCATGCCCACGGCGTCGCAGGTCCGAAGAATGGCGGCCACGTTGTGGGCCTTGTGAACCCGCTCGAGGAAGACGGTCAGGTCGCGCTGCCTCACGGCGGCCACCTGCTCGATGCGGGCCTTGCGTTCGGGCGTCATGGCGGTATGTTAACCCCGAATCTGAGAGAATCTCCCGCCATGACAGACTGGTTCGATCAACTCAAGTCCTGGGTCGCGCCGAGCGCCGACGAACCCGTGGATGTCCAGCTCATCGCCCGCGCGGCGGCCATCATCCTGCTCGAGATGGCCGCCACCGACGAGCATCGCGACGACGAAGAACTCGAGGTCATCCACGAGGCCATGCAGGACGCGTTCGGCATCGACCGCCAGGAGCTTGGCGAACTCCTCCGCGATGCCGAGAAGCTGCGCCGCGAAGCGGTCTCACTGCATGAATTCACGCGTGATCTCAAGGCCCACCTGGACCGCGACGAACGCGACCAGCTGGTCGAATGGCTGTGGCGCGTGGCCTGGGCCGACGGGCGGATCGACCGCTACGAAGAACAGCTCCTGCGCCGGCTCTCGGACCTGCTCGGGGTGCCCCACCACGAGTTCATCCGCCGCAAGCATCTCGCGGCCCCGGACGGCTGATCACAGCGGGGACGGCCGTCCCCGCGCCGCCGATCACTCGTCGACGTAGAACTTCTGCTGGAAGGTGAAGGTTTCCGGCGGCGCAGCGCTGCCTTCCGGCGCGACCGCCACCGTGAACGTCAGGGTTTCTTCGTTGGCGATGCGGAAGGTGCCGATGTAGTAGACCGCGTCCTCTTCCTCGATTTCCTGCATCTCGATGCCGCGCGGCTGCCCCGTCAGGTTCACCGCCGAGACGTCCAGGGCGGCGCGCACCGGCACGTCCATCTCTGAATCGGACTCGGCCTTGCGCAGCACCGCGATGTTGATCATCGCCCGATTGGCCGAGCGCTGGATGCCGTAGGCGCCAGCGACGTCCGGCGGCAGCATGCGTGTGTTCATCGCGCTGTAGTGAACCCGGTAGTCGCCGATCTCCTCGAACTGCTGCGCCGGGGCCCCGAAGGACGCCAGCAGCAGGGCAAATGCCGTGATTGAAAGAACCGCGAACTGTCGATTCATGTCTTGTGCCTTTGCCATTGAATGGTCCCCGATGCTACTCCCGTGCCGGCCGCGTCGGCAAGACGGGGAGAGAATCCCGCGCAGTGGTGGGCGAGCGCGACAGGAAATCCGAAATCCGAAGCACCAAATCCGAAACAAATTCGAAACGCGCGGACCTCAAATGTCTCGCTTCGGATTTCGTGCTTCGTAATTTGTTTCGGATTTCGATATTCGGATTTCGAGTTTGATCTTCTTTTCTTGGTGCTTGTCAAGTTTCGCTCGAGCGAAGCCACGGCCCATGGCTGCGTACTCCGCCCGCGACTACGCGGGCCTTTCGGCTAAACGCCCAGCAGTATGATCAAAAACTGGATGGCGATGATGGCCACCAGCGGCGAGAGGTCGAAGCCGCCCAGGGCCGGCAGGACGCGGCGGATGGGGGCCAGGACCGGCTCGGTGAGCTGGTAGATGAGCGGCACGATGGGGTGGCGGAAGCCCTGGCCGACCCACGACAGGATCACGTTGACGATGATCAGCACCAGGTAGAGCACCAGCAGCATGCGCAGCAGGCGAAGCACGGCCAGCAGGAGCAGCACGGTCCAGTCGATCGCCCAGCCGCCGATGGCCGCCAGGATCACCAGCAGCACCAGCTCGAGGATGTAGAGCCAGGCGATGCCGGCCAGGCTGACCGAGCCCACGCGCGGCAGCACCTTCGCCAGCGGCCTGACCAGCGGGTCGGTGACCTTCATGAGCGCCTGGCAGACGGGGTTGTAATAGTCGGCGCGCAGCGCCTCGAGCAGCACGCGCAGCATCAGAGCGGCCAGGTAGAGCTGGAAGATCGTCTCGATCAGGAAGGCGAAGGCCTGGTTGGTCTGCCCCATCAGCCTTCTCCCAGTTCCCGGCCGCGTCCGACGGCCGCTTGCACGGCCTCATCCACGATTCGTTCGAAGTCGTTGTCCGACAGGCTCTCCATTGCGGCGGCGGTGGTTCCGCCCGGAGAGGTGACCCGCTTGCGCAGCTCGCCGGCCTCGATATCGGACTTTGCCAGCATCACGCCGGCGCCGTAGGCCGTCTGGCGCGCCAGCTTCGCCGCGGTTTCCCCGGGCAGGCCCGCGCGCGTGCCCGCGGCGGTGAGCTGCTCGACCAGCGAGAAGAAGTAGGCCGGTCCGGATCCGGACACGGCAGTGACCACGTCCATCAGGGCCTCGTCGTCGACCCAGGCGACCTCCCCGGCGGCCTCGAGCACCTGCGAGGCGCGCTCGCGGTCGGTCTCGTTGACGCCCGCGGCCGCTGCCAGCCCGGTCATCCCGGCCTGGTAGAGCGCCGGCGTGTTGGGCATGGCGCGAACGACACGATCGTGGCCGCCCAGGCCCTTGCTGATGCGGTCGATCGGCGTGCCGGCGGCCACCGAGATGACCAGCGTCCCGTCGCCGATCGCGCCGGCGACCGAGGCCAGCACGTCGTCCATGACCTGCGGCTTGACCGCCACGACCAGCACGTCGGCGGCCCGCGCGGCCTCGGCGTTGTCGTCGTGCACGGTCACGCCCAGGTCGTCGGCCAGCGACCGCCGCTGGTCCTCGCTGGGGTCGGCCACGTGGATGGTCTCCGCCCGGGTCCCGCCGGCAATCAGGCCGCCGATCAACGCACGACCCATGTTGCCGCCGCCGATGAAGGTGATCCTTATGTCATCCATATCACTATTGTAAGTGGGGGTCGCAGGTCGTGCCAGGATTCGAGGGTGGGGGATGAGGTTTCAGTGTTCAGGTTTCAGGCGGCTCGTCCCCGATTGGGGGCCGGCTTCGCCGGAGAGGCCGCTCGTGTGGTTGAGTCTGGCGCCCCCTCTTCGGATTGCGCGGCGTGCAGAGCGATCGGGTTT
>JAAAPE010000071.1 GCA_009908385.1 Gammaproteobacteria bacterium | reverse complement strand
CGGCAGCTCGAGGACTACGGCTACTGGTATTGCCCCGACGGTCGCGACGCCCATCAGCAACGGGCATTCGAGCGCGTCGAAGCCCGGCCCCAGGCGATCGAGTGGGCCTTCCACATCGCCGCCGGCTCGCGATTCCGCGCCAGCGCCGACAATCTCTCCGGAGTCCCTGCCGATCTCGACGCCTTCCGGCGGAGGATCTTCGGACGGCTGTGCAGCTATCGCCGGGAAGGCTTCCCGCCGCGCGCGCAGGTCTTCATCGATGCCCTGTGCACCTTCTACGATCGCCGCTGGCAACTACCGGACGCGGCCTGAGCGTTCGAGCGGCGCATCCCGGCAGCGGTCAGGCCGGCTCCTTCTGGGCGGGCTTGCCCAGCCACTCCCGGGCGAATTCGTCGGCGGCTACCGGGTAGCCGAAAAGGAAGCCCTGCACGGATTGGCAGCCGAGTTCGGCGAGCAGGTCGGCCTGTTCGGCGGTCTCCACGCCTTCAGCCAGGGTCCGCAGGCCGAGCGTTCGCGCCATACCGATGATCGTGGCCACGATCGTGCGTTCGCTCTCGAGTTCGACCATCTTCTGGATGAAGGACCCATCGATCTTGAGCTTGTGGACTTCGAACTGGCGGAGGTAGGTCAGCGAGGAATAGCCGATCCCGAAATCGTCGAGCGCCAGCCCCATACCCATCTCCTGGAAGGCGTGCAGCACCTGCGTGGCCCGTTCCGGGTCGACGGCGACGCTGTTCTCGGTCAACTCGATCTCCAGCGACTCGGGTGTGACGTTCGCGGCACGCACGATGTCGGCCGTGCGGTCGATGAAGTCGGGGTGGTCGAACTGCTGTGCCGAGACGTTGATCGCCAGGCGTCCCGGCAGCTTCAGTCCCAGCCGCCCCCAGTCGTGAAGCTGTTGGCAGGCGCGGCGCATCACCCATTCGCCGACGGCGGTCATCATGCCCCGTTTCTCGGCGATCGGGATGAACTCGGCCGGTGAAATCCAGCCGCGCTGTGGATGATGCCAGCGCAGGAGGACCTCCGCCCCGTTGATGCTTCTGGAGGCCAGGTCGAACTGCGGCTGGAATACCAGCTGCAGGTCGCCGTTTTCCAGGGCGCCATCGAGATCGCGCGCGAGGTTGAGGGTCTCCTCGACCTGTCGGCCCATGTCCGCGTTGTAGAAGCTGTGCCGATTGCGCGAGGCCTTCGAGCGTGTCATCGCGATGTCGGCGTGACGCAGCAGTTCCGCGGCATCCCCGGCGTCTTCGGGGAAGCAGGCAATGCCGATGCTGGCGGTGAGCACGATGCGCCCTCTTGCCGTTTCCACCGGGGTGGCGACGACCTCGAGCACCTGCCGGGCGAGCGTCCCCGGGTCGCCGCCCGGTGCGGCCAGCAGGAATTCGTCGCCGCTGAACCGCGCCACCACGTCGTTCGGACCGGCCAGCTCCCTGAGCCTGGCGGCGGTGAGCTTGAGCAGGTGATCGCCCGTGCCGTGTCCCAGTGTCTCGTTGATCTCCCGGAACTTGTCGAGATCGAGATGCAGGGCGGCCACCTGTTCGTCATGGCGTCGGGCCGACCTGATGAGCTGATCGACCAGGTCGAGGCAGAGCGTGTGGTTGGGCAGCTCCGTGAGCGCGTCGTGCAGCGCCAGGCGCTGGATCTGTCGGCTGGCGTCGACCAGCTCGGAGACGTTGACGTAGGCGATCACCACGCCGATCCCGTCGCGCAGGACCGGGGAGGCACTGACCGACAGCCAGACGCTTCGCCCGTCCGGGTGGCGGACCTCCATCAGCTGGTCGCGAATCTCGCTGCCTTCCGTCAGTGCGCGGACGCTGGCGAAGCGTTCCGGCGGCATCGGCTGCCCGTCCTCGTCGAATATTTCCCAGCCCTTGTCGTAGCGCCGACTGAGATGCTCCTCGCGGGTGATGCCCAGCAGAGTCTCGGAGGCCGGGTTGCAGTCGATGATGTGGCCTTCCGGGTCGGTGATCGTGATGCCCACGGGCACGACGTCGTAGATGGCCTGAAGCCGGGTCCGGATGGCCCGGGCTTCGCCCGCATCAATCCCTTCGCTCTCGTCCAAGATGCGTACCCCGGGTTCCCTCGCCCGACAATCCCCGACCCCTCCAGCCAATCCGTCGATGGACAATAGCCGATTGCCCGGCGGTCTTCCACTGCTGCTTGCACGGTGTCGGGGTGCTGGGGTTGATTGGTTTTTTCGTTCTTTGGTTTTTTGGCTCGGCATCTGCCGGGCGTTGCGGGGCGGCTGCGCCGCGGGGCCTGTGGCGCTTTCGGCACTCGGCACCCGGCACCCGGCACTGTAGTCCCGGACGGAGCGCAGCGTAGATCCGGGACCTTTTCGCTGAATGGCAGTGTCTTGGCTTATTGCTCCCTGCCATAGATCGGGGGGTTGCGCCATCGGTCGCCGTGGCGCCCTCGACAAGTCAAAGGCGTTCCGGCCGGCCTGCTTCGCAGGCTCTTGCGCCGGGTAACTTTTTTCCTGCGCGAAAAAAGTAACCAAAAAACGCGCTCAAAAGACGCCGTCTAACCGCTCGGAACTTGCACTGTGTGGGGGCTCCAGAGAACTCCGGTTACGACGTTGTTCGAGCCCGGCTGGATTCGCCGGGACTTCGGCCCAGGCCGGAAGTGGCCCTGGTCAGGATGCCTGGCTTTCGGACGACACGACACCGCGCGCTTCGCGCGCAGGCGTCCGGGTGGGCAAAGCCCCTCAGCCCGAGAGGTCGTGGCTCCGCCACACGAAGTCGTGTCATCTAGGTCGTACTGTTCTCGTGCGGATTACGCCAGGGTATTGCTAGTGCCACCCGAGAATCAGACCGGACCAGAACAACGCCGCAGTCGGGATTCTGGAGCCACCGATAACGCGACTCCTGCGGACCATCCGGCATCTTTTAAGAGCCCTTTTGCTTACTTTTTTGGTCATTGAAAAAAGTAAGTCGCCGCAAGACCCCGCGAAGCGGGCCCGGGCGAAATCGCAGTTGACTTGTCGAGGAAGCCACAGCGACCGGTGTCGCGAACCCTTGATCCACGAATCAGAAAAATCCGACCCCTCTGCCACTCGGCAAGAAGGTCCCGGATCTGCGCTGCGCTCCGTCCGGGACTACGGTGCCGAGTGCCGAAAGCCCCACAGCGCCCTCGGCGCAGCCGCCCCGCAACGCCCAGCGGATGCCGAACCAAAAAACGAAAGAACGAAAGAACGAAAAAAAAGACGCCCACCGAAGTGGGCGCCTTCATCCAATCCTTGCGGAAGGGGAAACGCCTTACGGCATGATGACCGTGTCGATGACGTGGATGACGCCATTGGAGGTCATGATGTCGGTGGCGACGACGGTGGCGCCGTCGACCATGACGGTGTCGCCGTCAACGGTGATGTCGACGGTGGAACCCTGCACGGTCTCGGCTTCCGACAGGTTGACCACGTCGGCAGCCTTCACGCTGCCGGCGACCACGTGATAGGTCAGCACGCTGGTCAGGGCTTCCTTGTCGGCGAGCAGCGCATTGAGGTCGGCCTCGGGAATCTTGGCGAAAGCTTCGTCGGTCGGGGCGAAAACCGTGAACGGACCTTCGCCCGACAGGGTTTCGACCAGGCCGGCGGCCTGGACCGCGGTCACCAGGGTGTTGAACTGGCCGGCGTCGATGGCCGTTTCGACGATGTTCTTCTCGGGCTTTTCGCCGTAGTTGCCGGCGAAAGCGGTCGTGGCGACGAGCATCGCGGCGGCCGAAAGGCCGATGAATTTACGAACGTTCATGCTTGATCTCCAGTGGTTTGGGTAAGCCGCCTCTTGCGGCGGTGGCGACATCATGCGCGAGGGGCATGAAGGCGCGATCAAGCGAAAATCAAGGATTTGTCGGCGAAACGTGAGGGCCGGATGAAGGGCTCAGCGCTTAGAGTCGATGCGGGCGAGCAATTGCCGGCCCTCGTCGATGGCCGGATGGTCGGTCTCGATGGGCAGGCGGTCGTAGACGGCCAGGGCCTGCCGGGCATACCGGGCGGCGCGCAGCCGGTCTCCGCGGCGCAGGTGGAGGTCGGCCAGGGCCTTGAGGTTGTCGGCCACGTGATGGTGGTTTTCGCCCAGTTCCGCGCGATTCATTTCGAGAGCCTGCTCCAGCAGCTCTCCGCCACGGTCGAGATGCCCGAGTTCGATATGCGTGGTACCGAGGTTGGCGAGAACCAGCGCCAGGTCGTGGTGCGAATCGCCGAAGGTCTCGCGGTAGATCTCGAAAGCGCGACCGAGCTGGTCGAGCGCTTCCTCGTGCCGCCCCTGAGCGCGCGCGACCGCCGCGAGGGCGTTGAGCACAACCGCGACGGACGGGTGCCGGTCGCCCATGGCGCCGCTTCGCAGAGCAAGCGCCTGCTCGTAGTATGCGCGCGCCTCTTCGGGCTGGCCGAGGTTGGCGTTCGCCCAGCCGAGTTGGTAGAGCACGCTGGCCACGGCGGGGTGCGAATCGCCGAAGGCGTTGCGCCGGATCGCCAGCGCTTCGCGGTAGGCCGGCAACGCTTCGCGCGCGCGGCCGGTCTGGACCAGAAGCGTCGCCAGGTTGGTGAGGGTGAAGCTGGTGGTCGGGTGGTCCATGCCCAGCTCCGCGCGCCGCAGCTCGAGGGCGGCTTCGTAGAGCTCCCGGGCCTGGTCGTGCTGGTCGACGGTGGCGTGCAGCAGGGCCAGGTTGTTATAGGACTCGGCAAGCTGCGCGCTGTCGGGCTGGTGTTCGCTGCGGATGGCCAGGGCCTGTTCGAACATCCCGCGCGCCTCGCCGAGGCGGCCGAGGGAATAGAGGGTCAGCCCGAGGTCGTTCATGAAGCGTGCCCGCGTGGTGGGCGGCTCGCCGGCGACCAGGGCCAGCGCCCGACGGTGGGCGGCTTCGGCCTCCTGGTAGCGTCCCTGCGAGCCCAGCGTGGACGCCCTCAGGGCGATCGCTTCGGCTCGCATCGCGGGCGTTGCGCGACCCTCGCCTTCGAGCACCGCAACCGCCTCGCTGGCGAGTCGGTCGGCCTTCTCGTAATCGGCCAGGCCGCGATGCACCCGGGCCAGGACCTGGTACATCTCGGCCTGGACCTGGGGCGTTTCCCTGAGCACGCGGATGCGGTCGGCGCCACGCTCGACGAGGTCGTGCACGGTGAGGTTGCGCTCGCGCGCCAGCCAGGGATCGGCCGCCTCGAAAAGGCTGACGAGGAACTCGCTGACCTTCTCGGTTTTCTGCGCTTCCAGGCGCACGCGGTCGCGTTCGAGCGCCGCTTCCCGGGCCTGCCAGCTGGTGCCGGCCAGGCCGAGTGCCAGCAGCAGGACGGCCAGGCCGCTCAGGCCGGTCGAGAAGGGATTGCGCTGGATGAACCGTGTGAGTACGTAGCGCCGGGTGGCAGGCCGCGCCAGTACCGGGCGGCGTGCCCGGTAGCGCTCGACGTCGCGAATGATGTCGAAGGCCGAGTGATAGCGGTCGGCCGAGTCGCGGGCGCCCGCCGTGGCGATGATGGCGGCCAGGTCCAAACGGCGCGGCAGATGCGGCGGGAGCCTGTCGGCCAGCGTGTGGCGGTCGTCGGCCGGATCCGGATCGAAACGTTCGCCGGTCAGCATCCAGTAAAGCAGGGCGCCGAGAGCCCAGATATCGGACTGCGTCGACACGATTTCGCCGGCGCGCAACTCTGGCGCCGACCACGCCGGCGTCAGGGCGCGCACGTGGTCGAGCGGCTCCTGGGCATCGTCGGCGAGCAGGCGCGCGACGCCGAAGTCCAGCAGCCGGACTCGGCCGTCCTCGCCGACCCGGATATTGGCCGGTTTGATGTCGCCGTGCACGACCTGGCGCTGGTGGGCATGGCTGACCGCTTCGGCCAGCCGCAGGAACAGCGCGAGGCAGGCGCGATGGTCGCCCCCGTGCTGCTCGCGGCAGCGATGGAGGTCGTGTCCGTCGACCCACTCCATGACCAGCCAGGCCAGGCCGTCCTCGGTCGTGCCGCCGTCGAGGATGCGGGCGATGTTCGGATGGTCCAGTCGCGCCAGCAGCTGGCGCTCGATGGCCAGTCGCGCGCTCAGCCGGTGGTCGCGGCGCAGTCGGATCACCTTGACGGCCGCGTTCATCCGGAAGGCGCCGTCGGCCCGGGCGGCGCGGTAGACGTGGCCCATGCCGCCGCGGCCGACGAAACGCGTCAGGCGCCAGGCCCCGAGCCGGGTGCCGGGTTCGAGCGGTTCGTCGTCGCGTTCGAGTGCGTTCACCGCCGAATCGGCGACCTCGCGGATCATGGCCTCGAGATGGCCGGATTCCTCGGACATGGCCTCGAGCAGGGGGCGGAGCCGGCGTGTCGCTCGCGGGCAGCGGTCAGCCAGTTCACGCAGGCGTTCGGCGCGCTGCGCCTCGTCGAGCTCGAGCAGGCGCTCGAACTCCGCGTCGAGCACGCGGCGGCGCAGCGGCGTGAGACGAGCGGGCCGATGGGTCATTGCGCGCGCCTTCCCTGACGGCGTCAGTCCAGCATGCGCTGGTACTGGTGCGTCGCGCGCTCGTCCGGAACGATCAGGCTGAACAGCCAGGCGGCGACGGTGGCGAAGATGGCCCCGGGCAGGATCTCGTAGATGTCGAACATGTTGAACGGCCCGCCTTCCATGGGCGACCAGACCACGACCGTCACGCCGCCGGCGATCATGCCCAGCGCCGCGCCGGCGCGGCTCATCCGCGACCAGTACAGCGACATGACGATGACCGGGCCGAAGGCCGCGCCCAGGCCGGCCCAGGCATAGGACACCAGCTCGAGCACCTTGCTTTCCGGGTCGCGCGCGAACCAGAACGCGACGATCGCGATGATGATCACCGAGATTCGTCCGACCCAGACCAGCTCCTGCTGGCTCGCGTCCGCCCGGAATATCCCCTTCCAGAAGTCCTCTGAGACCACCGAGGAGGCGACCAGCAGCTGCGAGTCGGCGGTCGACATGATCGCGGCCAGGATCGCCGCCAGGCAGATGCCGGCCACGAGCGGATGGAACAGCACTTCGACCAGGCGCATGAAGACCTTCTCGGTGTCGGCGCCGGTCAGCGTGGATTCGAGTCCGCCGATGCCGGCCAGCCCGACCAGCACCGCGCAGACCAGTCCGATGCCGGCCCAGGTCACGGCGATGCGCCGGGCGGTGGTCAGCTGGCTCGCCTCGCGGATGCCCATGAAACGCGCCAGGATGTGGGGCTGGCCGAAGTAGCCCAGGCCCCAGGCCATCGAGGAGATGATCGCGATCAGGCCGATGGCTTCACCGGCCGAATTGGTGAAGGGGTTGAGCAGCTCCGGGTTCTTGGCGCGAACCGCTTCGAACAGGCCGGTGTCGCCGGTGCCGTAGACCATCAGCGGCACGGCGACCAGCGCCAGCAGCATCAGCAGGGCCTGCAGGGCGTCGGTCCAGCTCACGGCCAGGTAGCCGCCCATGAAGGTATAGATGATGATCGCCAGCACGCCGGTGGATACCGCCCACAGGTAGGACAGGCCGAAGACCTCCTCGAACAGCTTGCCGCCGGCGACCAGTCCGGAGGCGACGTAGGCCGAGAAGAACAGGAAGATGAAGATGCCGGGGATGATGCGCAGGAAACGGGAATTGTCGGCGAAGCGGCGCTGGAAGTAGTCGGGCAGGGTCAGCGAATCGTCGAGGCGCTCGGTGGCGGTGCGCAGCCGCGTGGCCACCACCAGCCAGTTGCACCAGGTGCCGATGAGCAGGCCCAGGGCGATCCAGCCGGCTTCCAGGCCGCTGAGATAGGCGGCGCCCGGCAGGCCGAGCAGCAGCCAGCCGCTCATGTCCGAGGCGCCGGCCGAGAGCGCCGTGACACCGCTGCCCAGCGATCGACCGCCGAGGATGTAGTCCGAAAGATCCTGCGTGCGTCGCCAGGCGATGATGCCCAGCGCCAGCAGAACCACGAAATAGAGTGCAAAGGTGATGTAGACGCCGCTCATACCGCATTCCTCCCCGAATGGCTGGTGCTTGCGGGCGTGAACAGCCCGCCGCGTGGTCTTGTCCGGTCTCCTCCCGACCAGTCCGCGGATAGTAGCATGGCGCCTTTCCGTCCCAGGCGGCTCGTGACTTCCTGCCCATGCCGGCGTGAAGCGAGGCTGCTATAGTCGCCGCCTCCCGAACCGACACGTGACCCAAGGAGTCGACCGTGCAAATCACCCGGGCCAGCTTGCTGGCAGCATTGATCCTGGCTTCCGCTTCGGCGGCGGCCGAACCCACCCGTTTGCTGAGCCACCCCGCCGTTTCGGCCGATCACCTGGCTTTCGTCTATGCCGGCGACCTGTGGCTGAGCGATCGCGACGGCAGCGACGCGCGTCGCCTCACCACCGCGGCGGCCGAGGAGAACAACCCCTATTTCTCGCCCGACGGCGCGCATATCGCCTTTGCCGCCGAGTACGAGGGCAACACCGATGTCTACGTGATTGCCGTCGACGGCGGTCAGCCGACGCGACTGACCTGGCATCCGGGCAACGATGTTCCGGTCGGCTGGAGCGCCGACGGCGAGGCCGTGGCCTTCGCCTCGACCCGCGAGACCGACCAGGGCCGTTCGGCCCAGTTGTGGCACGCGCCGGCCGAAGGCGGCGCGCCGGCGCGGCAGATGGCGGCGCGATTCTTCCGCGGGCGCTGGGACGCCGACGGCGAGCGCCTGGCCTACATCGATCACGGCCCGGCCTACAACGGCCTGTACGGCGGCTCGGCCGGCTGGCGCGGCTACCGCGGCGGCACCTCGCCGTCGATCCGCATCATCGAACCGGACGACGGCGAAGTGGTCGACATCCCGGGTGAACGCGTCAACGACATCCAGCCGTTCTGGATGGGCGACAAGGTGGTGTTCATTTCCGACCGCCACGACAAGCGCCTGAACCTCCACGCCTTCGACACCGAAACGGGCGAGATCGAGCGCCTGACCGACCAGGCCGACTGGGACGTGCACTGGGCCGACGGCCACGGCGATCACGTCGTCTTCGAGGCCGGCGGCGAGCTGCACGAGCTGAACCTGGCCAGCGGCGAGCGACGCACCCTGGCGATTTCGATCAATCCGGACCTGCCGCAGCAGCGCACCGAGTGGACGAGCGTGCAGGGCAACATCGAGCGCGTCGGCATCTCGCCCAACGGCAAGCGCGTGATCGTGACCGCGCGCGGCGAGGTCTTCACCGTTCCGGTCGAGCACGGCTCGACGCGCAACCTGACCGTCACCGACGGCCAGCGCGAGTACCCGGCGCTGTGGTCGCCGGAGGGCACCGAGATCGCCTGGATCGTCGAATCCCTCGACGGGCAGGAGCTGGTCATCGCCGACCAGCAAGGCGAGGAGACCGCGCGCCACGAACTGGGCCCGGATTTCTACTCGCTGGAGGCCTGGGACGCCGAGGAAGGGCGCATCGCCTACTCCGACAACGGCGTGAGCCTGTTCGTCATCGACACCGAAAGCGGCGACCGCGACGAGATCGACCGCTCGGCCCGCATGGCCGGTTTCGACGTCTCGTTCTCGCCGGACGGCCGCTGGCTGGCCTACACGCTCAGCCGCGAGAACTATCTCGGCGACCTGATGGTGCACGACTTCGAGTCGGGCGAGTCGACGCGCGTGAGCGACGGCATGGCCGACGTCGCCTCGCCGGCCTTCAGCCGCGACGGCAAGTACCTGTTCATGGCCGCCTCGACCAACGCCGGCCCGGTCCAGTTCGGGCTCGACATGTCGACCCAGGAGCGGCCCTACCGCGCCGGCATTTACGCACTGGTGCTGGCCGACGACGCCGACTCACCTCTGGCCCCGCGCACCGGGGACGAAGAAGCCGAGGCCGACGACGGCGATGGCGAAGGCGACAACGGTGACAAGGGCAAGGAAGAGGAAGAAGCGGACATCGAAGTCCGCATCGACTTCGATGGCCTGGCCGAGCGCATGGTCGCCCTGCCGGTCTCGAAGGGCAACTACCGCAACCTTCAGGTCGCCGGCGACGGCAGCCTGTTCTGGATGCGCTATCCGCAGCCCGGCGCGACCGTGGAAATGCCCGGCGAAAGCAATATCGACGAAAGCCGCCTGATGCGTTTCGATTTCGAAAAGCGCGAAGCCGCCACCGTCCACACGGCCCTCAACGGCTTCGACATCAGCGCGGCGGGCAGCCATCTGCTGATCTACGCCAACGGTTCGGTCCAGGTCGCCGAGGCGGGCGAGAAAATCGAGCCGGAAGCCGTCGACCTGTCGGAGCTACGCATGCAGATCGACCCGCGGGCCGAATGGGTGCAGATCTTCGAAGAAGGCTGGCGTATGCAGCGGGAGTATTTCTACGCTGGCAACCTGCACGGCCTGGACTGGAACGCCGTCTACGAGCAGTACCGGCCGCTGGTCGAGCACGTCGGCCGCCGCGAGGACCTCAACGCCCTGATGGTCGAGATGATCGCCGAGCTTCACGCCGGCCACAATCGCGTCGGCGGCGGCGACGTTTACAGCGAGTCCGGCCCGGGCGCCGGCCTGCTGGGTGCGAACTACGTCATCGACGACGGCCGTTGGCGCATCGAGCGCATCTACACCGGCGAGTCGTGGAACGCCTTCCTGCAGGGGCCGCTCAACCAGCCCGGCAACGAGGCGCGTGCGGGCGAATACATCCTCGCGGTCAACGGCCGGGAGCTCAGCGCCGACGACAACCTCCACGAACACCTCTACAACACAGTGGGCGAGCAGGTGATCCTGACCGTCGGCCCGGACGCCGACGGTGACGACTCGCGCGAGATCGTCGTCGAGCCGGTCGACAGCGAATACGAGCTGCGCCTGTGGGCCTGGGTGGAAGACAACCGCCGCCGGGTCGACGAGGCCACCGACGGCCGGGTGGGCTACGTCTACCTGCCCAACACCGCCGGTGCCGGCTACACCTTCTTCAACCGCATGTTCTTCGCCCAGCTCGACCGCGAGGCGGTCATCATCGACGAGCGCGGCAACGGCGGCGGCCAGGCGGCCGACTACATCGTCGAAGTACTGTCGCGTCCGCACCTGTCCAACTGGGTCTATCGCCACGGCGAGATGTCGCGCACGCCCTTCGGCACGCTGCACGGCCCGAAGCTGATGATGATCGACCAGGACGCGGGCTCGGGCGGTGACTACCTGCCCTATGCCTTCCGCGAGCTGGATATCGGTCCGCTGCTCGGTACGCGCACCTGGGGCGGCCTGATCGGCATCTTCGCCAACCCGCGCTTCGTCGATGGCGGCGTGATGACCGTGCCGCACTTCCGCTTCGTCGACACCGACAACCAGTGGTCGGTGGAGAACGAGGGCGTTGCGCCGGACATCGAGGTCGAACTCGACCCGGTGGCGACCAACAACGGCACCGACAGCCAGCTGCAGGCGGCCATCGAGCAGATCATGGCGATGCTCGCCGACTACAGCGACGGCATCCCGGACGAGGCGCCGCCGCTGCCGACCGAACTCGGCCGCTAGCCCGCTCGCCCGAATACGTCGAAAAGAAAAAGGCCCCGGACTTCGGGGCCTTTTTCGATGGTGGGAGAAAGCGTCCGGTCAGCCCAGCGGGCGTCCGGTCAGCTCGGTCCAGGCCGCCTCGCCCCATTCGACCAGCGAGCCGTCGCGGAAGATCAGCGGCGTGGTCTCGTCGCGGGTGGTCATGCCGTCGGCCTCGCGGCGCTGGGTGCGATAGAACAGCACGCGGTAGTCGCCGTCATCGAACTCCATCGATTCGGAGAACTCCGGCGTGGCCAGGCGGCTGCGGACGTTCTCGATCGCCATGCCGGGCTCCAGCTGGGAAATGGCATCGCGGTTCTGGCGTTCCATTTCCTGCCAGTCGGCTTCGCGGTCGGCCTTGACGTCGCCGACGGCGACCACGCAGCCGCTCAGTACGGGCAGCGCAAGGGCCAGGGCCACGGCGGGAAGGGTCTTGTGCATTGCTTGCCTCCAGTTCGGTTTGTGAATCGTCAGGGCTGCATTGTTCATGCAGCCGAGCGCTCGCACCAGAGCCAGAAGTCACGGCCGGGTTTCGATTTCGCGACCGGCGGCCCTCCCGGCGCCGGGGGAGGCAGGGGCGTCGCGCGCTTCAGCCGGCGCCGGCGATGTGCCTGGCGTCGGCCTTTTCCTGCAGCTGGTGGCGAACTAGGGCCGCCCACAGGTTCATGCGCTCGCGCGGCGCCTGGCCGTCGGCCATGCGGATGATGTTGCGGTAGAAGTATGCCATCGTCGCGAAGCCGTTGGCGGCCTTGACGATGTCGTTCGACGAGTGCGGGCCGAGCCAGCCCGGGCCCAGGCGGAAGCCCTTTTCCGGCGCCGGCAGTTCGTCGCACTCGCCCGACAGCAGCCGGGCGGGCGCGTCGGGTTGGATGCACAGCGGCCGAGCCAGTCCGATCATCGCCACCCCATCGCCGACGGCGGCTTCCATGGCCGCGCGCGTCCGGAATCCGCCGGTGACCATGACCGGGGTATCCGCCCGCTCCATGACCTGTTCGGCGTAGCCCATGAAGTAGGCCTCTCGGGCACGCGTGGACTCGCGCACGTCCTCCTCGAATACCGGCTCGAGACCCTCGAAGCCCATCATGCGCGGCTGCTCGTAATTACCGCCCGAGATTTCGAGCAGGTCGATGCCCTCGGTGTCGAGCATCGCGACCACGCGCAGGCAGTCGGCGAAGGAAAAGCCGCCTTTCTGGAAATCCGACGAGTTGAGCTTGACCGAGAGCGCCCGGTCCGGGCCGATCGCTTCGCGCACGGCGCGGACGGTTTCGACGAGCAGGCGGGCGCGATGTTCGAGGGCGCCGCCCCACTCGTCCTCGCGGCGGTTGGCCAGGGGATTGAGGAACTCCGAAATCAGGTAGCCGTGGGCGGCGTGTACCTGGACCCCGTCGAAGCCCGCCGCGCAGAGTTCGCCCGCGGTGGTCGCAAAGCGCTGGATCACTTCGTGGATTTCCGTCGTTTCGAGCGCGCGGGGCTTGCCGAACAACCCGCCGGGCAGCTTCATCGGCACGGCCGAGGGGCCGACCGGCTCGGCGGCGAGCGCCCGGGGCGACTGGCGTCCGGCGTGGGAAATCTGCGCCAGGGCCAGGCCGCCGCCCGACTTCGCCGCTTCGGCGAAGACGCGCAGTCCCGCCATGGCCGCCTCGTCCTGCCTGCCGTCGACCACGACGTTGGCCGGGCGCTCCCGGTAGCGGGCGTCGACCATGATGTTGCCGGTCAGGATCAGCCCCGGCCCGCCCTCGGCCCAGGTCCGGTAGGTGCGCTCGATCCGTTTACCGGCGCGCCCGCCGGGCTCGGCCAGGCCTTCGGTCATGGCGGCCTTGGCGAGCCGGTTGGGCGCGCGCATTCCGCAGGGCAGGGTCAGTGGCTGGTGCAGGGGCATGCCGTGGATCCTCGTCGCTTGGGTCGGGCCGGGGAGCCGACCGGATGGGAACGCCGGTCTGCGATTATCGGTGCCTGCCGGGCCGGGCGTCCAGGCGTTGCTGTTTCGGCTCCGTGCCCATCGACGGCTTGGTGGCCGAGAGTAGGCGCCCGAGGCCGGTCTTGACGGTCCGTTTCGTGGCCCGAATACCCCTTGATTCTGCGCTGACCGCCATCAGGTAGTGTGTGCGCATGCAAGAAGCAAAGCGCCATAGCAAAAAGGAGTGGTAAGAGATGAATACGATGTTTCGCGTCACCGGTTTCCTGGCTGCCGTCTTGTTGTCCGGCAGCGTGTTCGCGCAGAACTGCGAACTGACCATCGACAGCACGGACCAGATGAAGTACGACAAGGACTCGCTGACCGTCAGCAGCGAATGCAGTGAAGTCACGCTGACGCTGACGCACAGCGGTCAGATGTCGGTCCAGCAGATGGGCCACAACTGGGTGCTGGCCGAAAGCGGCGACGTCCAGGGCATCGCGCAGGACGGAATCAGCGCCGGACTCGACAACGAGTATCTCAAGCCCGGCGACGAACGAGTCATTGCCGCGACCGAGCAGATCGGTGGTGGCGAGTCGACCACCATCACGTTCAGCCTCGAAGGCCTGGAGCCCGGTGGAGACTACGAGTTCTTCTGCAGCTTCCCGGGCCACGTGGCGCTGATGCGCGGCGACTTCATCATCGAGTAGCCCCGGTCAGTCATTGTGATCGACGCGAGAGCGCCCGCCCTGCGGGCGTTCTCTCGTTCTGTCCGAACCCTCCTGTTCTCCCGGGCCGGTCAGGGCTGCTTGCGCAGAATGACGTAATCCCAGGTCGGCTTCGAGAGATAGCCCTGCTGCTGTTCGGCTTCGAACACCTCGCGGGGCAGGCCAACGGCTTCCGCCTCTTCCCAGTCGATCAGCGAGTCACCGTTGCTGTCGACCTGCTCGAATTCCGGCAGGTCCTCGGGCAAGCGATCCGAGTAATCCTTCGTGTGCTGCTGGGCGCCGACCGGCGAAACCAGCACGAATGCGATCGCGGCCATCGTCGTTCGAATCGGGATCATTGCCTGACTCCTCTCGTCGCGTTGCAAGCCTGACGCGCAGGGTAACGCAATCGATTGCATCGATGCGCTCACTGCCGGCCGATGGGCCGGTGGCGCCGGGCCGTCAGCCGCCTCCCAGGCGGATCAGCGTGTTGAGCACCAGCAGGGTGACCACCGCCGAGGTGATGCCCAGGCGCATGCGGCGATACCAGCCGGGCTGACTGCCCCGGACCCACAGGTATTCCGCCGTCCAGTGCAGCGCGAACAGGACCGCCAGCAGGAGCGCGGCCGAAACGGTCGGCAGCAGTGTGGCCGGCAGGGCGGCGAGCACGAGGATGATGCTGGCGACCAGCGGTGCCTCGGATTCGTCCGGACGATCGAGCGAGGCGGACCAGAGCGTGCCGCCCATGAACGCGAGGATGAGAATGCCGTAGCCGGTCAGCAGTTCCTCGAGCCAGTCCGGCGCGCCCGTCCAGGCCACCAGGGTCCACGCGGCGAAGGGCAGCACGCCGGCCCAGCCGAGAATCCGGGCCGTCTGCTGGCGGGTTCTCGATGAGCGGGTGGGAGCGTTGCGATCCATGTCAGCACCTCTGTGGGAATCGATTGACCGGAGACTGCAGATGACTCTACCACCCGAGCCATCAAGCGGTCCGGTCAGTCCGCCTCGAGATAGCCGCGCTCGGCGAAATCGGCACGGCCGGCGCGCGTGAGCCCGGCCAGTTCCTCGAACAGCGTCTCGTCAACCCTGGCGAAGTTGAAGCAGGACTTGCCCTGCATCCGGCGACGCAGCCCGTCGGAGATGTCCTCGAGCAGCGCGGGGTTCACGTAGACCGGCATGAGGTGGTAGCTGACGTAGGCCTTGCCGATCCGGACCCCGCCGAACCACAGGGGTTGGCCGTTCTTCATCCGGTGCGGCGTGTTCAGAGACAGTTCCGACTCGCTGTCGACGACCCGCTCGAGCCCGTCGGACGCAGCGATCAGGATGGCTCTGAGCCTGTGGAAAGCCTCGTCGAATCCGCTCATTGGTCCTGCCCCGTGGGAATGCGGTATCCGCCCCGGTTGCGGCCGCTTCCAGGAAGCTTGCCGCGCCGCCGCCGGCCGGTCAAGCCGTGAACGCAGAAGGGGGCCCGTGCACGCGGCCAGTCACGCCCGAAAGATCGCGGCGCGCTCACCGGGATCGATTAAAATGAGCGACTGCTCATACAGTTCGCGTGCAGTGTCCGACTTTCTCGCCTTCTTCGTGCCCTGGGAGTTCAGCTGGCTGGTCCAGATCAGCATCTGGGGCGCGCTGCTGCTGTACTTCAACGGCCTGCGCCGCATGTCGGCCGGCGAGATGCCGGGCTACGGCCCCATCATCGGCTTCGTGCTGGGTGTCCTGCTGATGTACCTGGTGACCCAGACGCGTTTCGATTACTGGTCGCAGTACATGTTCTTCATCCATCGCGGCCAGCACCTGGTGCTGCATCACCTCGCGCCCTTCCTGATCGCGCTGGCCATGCCCGCCCCGGTGCTCGCCCGGGGCATTCCCGATCCGGTCCGGGCCTGGTTTGCCCGCCAGGGCTGGCTGCGCGCGATCTGGGTGCCCGTCTACCGCTGGCTGCAGCAGCCGATGATCGCCTGCATCCTGTTCGTCGGGCTGATCGCCTTCTGGCTGACCCCGGAAATCCACTTCGACGCCATGCTCAACCTCACCCTCTACTGGGTCATGAACTGGTCGATGGCGCTCGACGGCCTGCTGTTCTGGTGGCTGATGTTCGACCGCGGCCGCGGCGGCATCACGCCCCGGCTGGGCTACGGCACGCGCGTGCTGCTCCTGTTTGCCGTGATGGTGCCCCAGATCATCATCGGGGCGAGCATCACCTTCGCCGACGCGAACTGGTTCGAGGTCTACGCCGTCTGCGGCCGCGCCTGGCCGCTCGACCCGATGACCGACCAACACATCGGCGGGCTGATCACCTGGATACCGGCGGCCATGATGAGCGTGGTCGGCGCGCTGGTGATCCTGCGATTCTGGATCTACGACGACGCGGCGCAGTACGCCGCCCGTACGGCGCCGGCCCGGGCCTGAACGAACCGCAACTGCAACGAACCACAACTTCTAAGGAGTCTTGGCATGAAAATCGTCTCTGGTGTCCTGCTGGTCATCGTCCTGCTGGCCGGCGCGGTCTGGTGGGTGGCCGACATGACGCCGGCCGAGCCGCTCGAGATCGACAACCCGCGCATCCGCCTGGTGCCCGGCGGGGCGCCCATGGCCGGCTACTTCACGATCGCCAACCACACCGACTCGCCCATCCGGCTGGTGTCGGCGGCGTCCGAGGCCTTCGGCCACGTCATGATTCACCGCACGATCGTTAGCGGGGGCGACGCCCGCATGGAACACCAGGACAGCGGCGTGCTGGTCGCGGCCGGCGAGACGGTGGCCTTCGCGCCCAAGGGCCTGCACCTGATGCTCATGGGCGCGCGGCGCGAACTCCAGGTCGGAGAGGACGTCGAGGTGGTGCTCGGCTTCGAGGGCATCGAGCCGGCCGAGCACAGCGTGACCTTCACCGTGGTGCCGGTGACCTCGTCATGAATCCCCGACGCATCGCATTGATCGCGGCCCTGCTGCTGGGACTGACCGCCTGCGGCGACGAGAGCTGGCACGGCAAGTCCATCGAAGGTCTGATGCCCGAGCTCGAGTTCGAGCTCACCGCCGAGAGCGGCGAGACGGTGACCGAATCGGTCTTCGCCGGCCGTCCGGTGGCCCTGTACTTCGGGTTCACGCACTGTCCCGACATCTGCCCGACCACCCTGGCGCGCCTGGTCGCGGCCGCCCGGCGCCTGCCCGAACCGCTGCGCGAGGAGCTCCAGCTCGCCTTCGTCAGCGTCGACCCGCAGCGCGACGGGCCGCGGCAGCTGTCCGACTACACCGACGCTTTCAGCGACCGCATGGTCGGGCTCACCGGCAGCCAGCGGCAGCTCAAGGCCTTCACGCGCCGCTACCGCACCACCTACGGCTACGAGGAAGAGCGATCGGACGGCAGCTACAACGTCAGCCACAGCTCGGCGATCTTCGTCTTCGACGCCTCCGGCGAGCCGCGGCTGATGCTGCTCGACAGCCTCGGCGTGGCCGAAATCGCCGCCGACCTCGAGCGGCTGCTCTCGCGCGAGGCCCGAAACGCCGATAATGCTTGATTCAAAGGCCGTTCTGGGGTATAAAGTCCGGCTCGATCGCAACCAAACCAATTTCCAGGAACATTCGTCATGTCCCGAGTGTGTCAGGTGACCGGCAAGCGCCCGCTGGTCGGCAACAACGTCTCCCACGCCAACAACCGGACCAAGAAGCGGTCGCTGCCGAATCTGCACAGCCACCGGTTCTGGGTCGCCAGCGAAAACCGCTGGGTCAAGCTGCGCGTCTCGGCGAAGGGGCTGCGTATCATCGACAAGAACGGCATCGACCAGGTCCTCTCCGACCTGCGAGCCCGCGGCGAACACGTTTAAGGAGCTCCGAGAGATGGCCAACAGCGCACGCGACAAGATCCGCATGGTTTCCAGTGCCGGTACCGGGCACTTCTACACCACCGACAAGAACAAGAAGAACACGCCGCACAAGCTGGAGATGAAGAAGTACGATCCGGTGGTGCGCAAGCACGTGATGTACAAGGAAGGCAAGATCAAGTAAGCGCCTTTCGCAGACCGCGAATCCGCTTCGAAGCGCCGGGCCCCTGCCCGGCGTTTTTCGTTGGTTCGCTTGTTCGTTCCTTCGTTCCTTCGTTTGTTCGTTTTTTCGTTTTTTGGTTCGGCATCCGCCGGGGGTGGTGGCGGCTGCGCCGCGAGGACTATGGGGGTCACGCCACTGTAGTCCCGGACGGAGCGCAGCGAAGATCCGGGACCTTCTCGCCGAATCGCCGCGCGTCCTACTGCGCTTACTGGACCGTAGTCCCGGACGGAGCGCAGCGGAGATCCGGGACCTTCTTGCGGAATGGCAGGGCGCCGGGTTGTTGTTCTCCGCCGTAGATTGGAGTTCGCGCCGCCGGTCACTCTGCGGGTCTCGACAAGTCAAAATCGATTTCGCCCGGGCCCGCTTCGCGGGGTCTTGCGGCGACTTACTTTTTTCAATTACCAAAAAAGTAAGCAAAAGGGCTCTTAAAAGATGCCGGATGCGCCGCAGGAGTCGGGATGATGGTGGCTCCAGAATACCGACTACGGCGTTGTTCGGAACCGGTCTGATTCTCTGGTGGCAGTAGCGAGACCTTGGCGTAATCCGCACGAGAACGGCACGACCTCGATGACCTCGGCTTCGGTTGGCGGAGCCACGGCCTTCCAGTTGCGGGGCTTGGCCCACCCGGAAGCCTGCGCGCGCGGAGCGCGCGGTGTCGTGTCGTCCGAAAGCCAGGCATCCTAACCAGG
>JAAAPE010000127.1 GCA_009908385.1 Gammaproteobacteria bacterium | reverse complement strand
CCACTGACCACTGACCACTGACTACTGACCACTGACTACTGACGCACTGACGCACGGACTCCTGACGCACGGACCACCGATACCCGCCCAGCCTCCCACCCTCGCCGGCGTGGAAGCAAGCGCCCCGGTGGCGGCATAATGGTCGACCCACCGGACCACGACACAGCGAGGAGCTGAGCCTGCCGATGCACTACGACGCCGATCTTGCGCCGGATCCGCAGGCATGGCTTGCCTCGAGCGTTTACGAAAGCGGGCGCGCCGTGCGCGCCTGGCTGGTGCGGCGCGACCTGCCCTGGCCCTGCGGCGAGCACATGGCCGATGACTGGCGCGAGATCGAGGATCAGCTGGCCGCGGGCTACCCGCCGGAGATCGGCCGCCTGGTCGGGCGCATGCTCGACGCGGGGCTCTCGCGCACCGTCGCGATCTGGGCGCTGTGCACGCTGGCCGGCGGCGAAATCTTCCGACAGCACGCCAGGATGACGCGGCAAAGCCCGGCCGGCTCGCGTCTCACCGGCCTGGAGGGGCTGTTCGACGAACGTGATTTCTCGATTCTGCCGTCCGCCTTCCAGGCGGCCGGATCGACAGGCTTCGGCGCCGCCCACGCGGCAGTGATCGCGCACCATCAGCTGCACTACGCACGGGGCGCGTCGATGGGTCCGGCCGAAGCGGCCGGATTCTGCCTCGGCCTGGCCGCCTCGCCCCGGACCATGCCGCTTTCCGAGCACAGTGAACACCTGCTCGGGAAGCCGGGTCGGGCCGAAACGCCGGCCTACTTGCCGGTCCTCGAGGCCTGCGGCCGGCTCTTCCAGTGGATCAGCGATGCCTTGTTCGAAGACCGCGATCCGATCCCGGACTTCTGCCTTGGTCCGAACCGCGAGAGCTGGAGCCGCGGCCTGCGCCGCGCGATGACAATCACGCGAGGAGACTGGGATCACCACCTTGCAGCGTACCCGGCGCTTCGAGCTGACTACGCGGACACCGTCGACTTCCTCACTGTGTTCGCCGAACGGGAGCACGCGTCCGACATCATCGGGCGCGGCGAACCGCGCGCGGTTTCGCCGGGCGAGGAGGCGCTGCGAGCGACGGCGGAGATGTCGGCGGCCGCCCGCCGCCTGTTTTACCTGGCCCACCCGCCGCTGCTCACGGCGCGGACCGACAGCGCCTAGCCACCGACACCCCCGAAGCGCACGCCGCTGAGCTCGGCCATGTCGCGCTTGAAGGTGGTGAGATCCGACGGCGAGAGATCGGCAATGGCCGAGTGACCGCAGGCGCGGGTCAGCACGGCCATCAGATCGGCCGTTGCGCTGAAGAAGCGCGCCAGGCGTTCGGCGCCCTCATCCACCTTCAGGCGCTTGCGCAGCGCCGGATCCTGCGTCGCCACGCCCGATGGGCAGCGGTTGGTATGGCACATTCGTGCCGCCACGCAGCCGATGGCCTGGATGGCGGCGTTGGCCAGCGCGACGCCGTCGGCACCCAGCGCGATCGCCTTGAAGCAGTCCTCCGGCGTCCGCAGTCCGCCGGTCACGATCAGGGTGACGTCCCGCCCGCAGCGCTTGTCGAGATGCCTCCGGGCACGCGCCAGGGCCGGGATGGTCGGCACGCTGATGTGATCCCTGAAGATCGCGGGCGCCGCACCGGTGCCGCCCCCGCGGCCGTCGAGAATGATGTAGTCCGCGCCGGCGTCCAGCGCGAAGTCGATATCGTCCTCGATATGGTTGGCCGAAAGCTTGAACCCGACCGGTATGCCGCCGCTGCGCTCCCGAACCTCGTCGGCGAACGCGCGGAACTCCTTCGCGCTTCGCGGCTCGTCGAAGGTGGCCGGCGAGACCGCGTCCTTGCCCTTCACGATACGCCGAGTCTCGGCGATCTTGTCGGTCACCTTGGACGCGGGCAGGTGGCCTCCGATGCCGGTCTTGGCCGCCTGGCCACCCTTGAAGTGGAACGCTCGGACCTCGTCGAGCAGCTCCCAGCGCCAGCCGAACTTCGCGGAAGCCAGCTCCAGAAGGTAGCGCGAATTGGCCTCTCGCTCCTCGTCCATCGAACCGCCCTCGCCCGAGCAGATTCCGGTTCCCGCCATTTCCGCGCCCTTCGCCAACGCCACCTTGGCCTCCGGCGACAGCGCGCCGAAGCTCATGTCGGAAACGAACAGGGGTATGTCGAGCTCGAGCGGTCGCTTGGCCCTGGGCCCGATCACGAGCTGCGTATCGACGGCCTGGTCTTCCTCCAGCGGCTTGTGCGCCAGCTGCGCGGTGAGCACCTGGATATCGTTCCAGTCGGGAAGCGCGCTGCGCGGCACGCCCATCGCCACGGTCTCCCCGTGCGGCCCGGTCTTCTCGAGGCCGTGCCTGGCCATCTCGTGGATGCGCGCCACCGTCGGCTCCTCGGGCGTGGCCTCGGCCGAGGGCGCCTTGTCCTCGTCGTTGCCGTCCTCTCCTCCGAGCACCTCGTCCGGCAACGGGTCGCCCACCTCGACATCCAGCTTGGCGTGCGTCCCGTCACAGCGCGGCTGGTCGCCGGTCCCCTTGCACCGGCAGAAATAGACTTCATCGTCTTCCTCGGCCGTGAATTCGACCGGCGTGATTCCCGTCCCTTTGTGGGAACCGTCGCAGAAGGGCTGGTCTCTCGAACGACCACAGCGACACCAGTAATAGGTCTTGCCTTTCTCGACTTCGACGCCCTTGGGTGACTTCGCGGCAACGATCGGCTTTTCGGCCATGTCTGACTCCCTCACGGGTGATGATCGACAGAACGTTAGCACGTTGGCATGACGAGCCGCGGAAGTCGGGCACTTCAAGTATGCGCCGGACCGGCTTGCGATGCTGCGGGTTCGTCTCCGTTCGGGACGTGGTTTTGCGGCTGGCGCCACCGGTCGCTGTGGCGTCCTCGACAAGTCAACTGCGGTTTCGCCCGGGGTCGCTTCGCAGGGTCTTGCGGGGGTTCGTCGAAGCCTTAGTCTCTAGCGTGGCATGGGGCGCCGAGCGCATAGACGCCCTCGACAAGTCAAAGGCGTTCCGGCCGGCCTGCTTCGCAGGCTCTTGCGCCGGGTAACTTTTGTCAGTCGCGACAAAAGTCACCAAAAACGCTCTTGAAAGACGCCGTTGTAGGTCTCGGGACTTGGGCTGAGTGGGGCTCCAGAACTCCGGTTACGACGTTGTTCGAGCCCGGCCGGATTCGCCGGGACTTCGGCCCAGGCCGAAAGTGGCCCTGGTCTGGCGTCTGGGCTTTCGGATGGCACGAAACCGCGCGCTTCGCGCGCGCAGACGTCCGGGTGGGCAAAGCCCCGCAGCCGAGAGGTCGTGGCTCCGCCACACGAAGTCGTGTCATCTAGGTCGTGCTGTTCTCGTGCGGTTTACGCCAGGGTCTTGCGAGTGCCACCGGAGAATCAGACCGGTTTCGAACAACGCCGTAGTCGGGATCATGGAGCCACCATCATCCCAACTCCTGCGGCCCATCCGGCATCTTTTAAGAGCCCTTTTGCTTACTTTTTTGGTAATTGAAAAAAGTAAGTCGCCGCA
>JAAAPE010000023.1 GCA_009908385.1 Gammaproteobacteria bacterium | reverse complement strand
CACCGCCGTGACCGAATAGTCCGGGGCCGCACGACCGAGCAGCAGGAGGTTGGCCACGCTGTCGATCGACACCGAGTCGAAGGCGTAGTCGCGCGACCGGAATCGCTCGTGCTCCACACGCAGGCCGGCGCGCCAGCCCGACGGCATCGTGTAGCGGGCCCAGGCGGCCCAGCTGCGCCGGCGACTAGAGGTTTCGGGAAGCGGCGCGACAGTCAGCCCCTCCGCGGCCCGGACGTCGATATCACCCAGGGCCCGAACGTTCACGAAATCCGCGCCGAGATCCAGGCGGCCCTCGAGTCCGAGCGACGAAAGCATCCGGCGGCCGAAGGCCGCGTCCCGCCAGGCCAGGGATACGCTGGCGGTATCGACCCGGTCGTCGTGGCTTGCCCACCAGTTCCTCGCTGGATCGAAGGCCAGCTGCGGTGCGAAACCCGGCCAGTCGCGCCCCGACTGTTCGGCCTGGTAGCGGTCGCTGGCGAACAGGCCGCTGAGCGTCAGCCCCCGCGCAAGCTGCCAGCCGAAATCGGCCGTCAGGGTCCGCACCTCCGCGCGCTCCAGCCCGAAGCGTTCGTCCGCGTAATCGTCGCCGTGGTACCGGCCTCCCAGGCCGAGGCTCAGCCGAGCCGTTGGCTGCACATCGAGACGAAGACGAAGACTGCTGCGGTCGCGATCGGCGACGTTGTACTTGCGCAGCTCGGGATGATTCTCGAATGCCTCCGGCTCGACCGTTCCCGGCAGCCGCCCGGCCCGAAAAGGGGCCCGGCCGATGTACTCGTCGAAACGCCGCAAGGCATGCTCGGCGTCGATCCGCAGGCGGGCGTCCGGCCCCAGCCGGCCGCGCCATCCCAGCTCCCCGCGCCATTCGTCCAGCTGCGCGACTTCGGCGAAGTCGTCCCGGTCCGCCCGCTCGAATGACAGCCCGCCCACCAGGCGCTGGTGCCCGGCCAGGCGCCAGCGGCCATCCAACTCCAGAGTCTGGCGCTGAAGGCTGTAGGGCAGATTGATCCGCGTCTCCTCGATCGGCCGCTGATCCTGCGAATCGGCGCCGATGATCCGCCAGGGCAGCGAAGGCGTGCGATTGTCGCGGTCATCGAAGCGGTAGTCCACGACCAGGTCGAGTCGGTCGAACCATTGCGTCGAAAGCCTCAGGTTGGCCACCAGGGTGCGCATCTCCGCATCGAGGCGGGACACGGGAAGCGGCTCCTCGACCTGCAGCTGCTCGTTGGCCGTGTAGGGAAGCAGAAGATCGTTCTGTCGCATCAGCCCGTAGGCCAGATCGACCCCGAAGCGGGTCCGCCCGCCCAGTGGCAATGATCCGAAGGCCCGCAGCTGATGGGCGCTGTTGTCGGGATGATCGGCGATTCGTCCCAGTCCGTCCGGGTAGCCGGTCCCCGGCGCCCACTGGGGATGCCGGGCGAAGGCATTCTCGAACTCGATCGAGCTGCGGTCGTTGTGATAGAAGGAGCCCGTCCAGGCCACGCCGAGCTGATGCCCGGAAGGATCGGCGTAGACCAGCCGGCTTTCGATGCGCTGCGTACTGTCATCCACGACGGCCGGCAGCAGCACGCCCCGCGGGTTGCCGCCGGTGTAGCCGAAAATCGCCCCGATCAGGCGATTGCCATCGCGCCGCTCTTCGCTGGCCGCCACCGAGAAACGCCAGCGATCGCGAAAGCGCTGCCAGTAGCCCAGGTCGAGTCGCTTCCGTTGCGACCGGATCTCGACCGGCTCGAAATCGGCCGCCTCCCCCGACAGGCCGGCGGTGGTCTCGAGCGCCTGCCAGTCACCCGGCAGCACCAGGCGGCCTCCGGGACCGGTCATGAACGGGGTCGCGCCCCCCGAAAGACGCCAGTTCGGCATCTCCCGCCAGCTCGCCGATAAAGCCTGCCGGCCTGAACGCTCAGCCAGGACGTACAGCCGACGCGAAGACTGACCGAGGCGAACACCGTCCAGGCGCAGGTACCAGTCACCCGGCCGCTGACGGGGCCGCTCCACGGAAAATTCCGCCAGCGGTGACAGGCCCGATTCGTCGAACCCCGAGAAGCGACCGAAGCGATCGGCGCTGTCGTCCAGCCAGGCCAGCCCCAGGTCGATACTGCCGAACAGCCGCATGGTGTCGCCCCGCGCGGGCTGGCTGGAGACGACGAGCGGCGCGATGACTATCAGCAGCGTGGCGATCCTGCTTACCATGCCGGCGGCCCTATCGGGTGAAGCCCGGTGAGGACGGATGATTCGAACCGTGCACCGCCGTGTGGCAGTTCATGCAATTCTGCCCGAGCAGGTTCGGATCCGCGCCGAGCGGCGGCAGCCCCGTCCCGCTGCGGACCGTGCTGGGATGGAACCTCGCCAGGTGACACTGCTGGCAAAGTTGTGGGGGTCGCTGGCGCAGCATGGCATCGTGAATCGCGCCGTGCGGAAGATGACAGCTGCTGCAGTCCTCGCGTACCGGCGCGTGCTCCCAGAGAAAGGGACCGCGCAACTCGGCATGGCAGTCGTAGCAGGTCTCGTTGAGCGTCATGCCGTCGAGATCGGCCACCGCGGCGCTGCCGTGCGCGTCATGGCAGTCGCTGCAGGCGAGCAGCCCGGTATCCGAGCTGAATCCGCCGGTGGCGATCGGGTGGCGGTGCGGACGCATGAACTCGGCGCGCTCGCGCTGGTGACAATCGAAGCAGACACCGGCCTGCCGGGCGGGATCGAGCGCCGGGTCGCCAAGAAGGTTATGCGCGCTATGGCAATCCGTGCAGGCCAGTTCCTCGAATTCGTGCGCGCTGCCGGACCAGTGCGGCGCCACCTCGCCGGCGTGACAGGTCATGCAGGTGGCATTGATATCCGCGGCGAGCTCGTCCGGACCCAGCGAGCGATCCGGCGGCGGGCGGCTGCCGTCCTCGGCCAGGCCGAGATGAGCCTGGCTGGGCCCGTGGCAGGCGGCACAGGCCTGTCCGCCTTCCCCGAACAGGGCGGCGTGAGAGGAATGCACGATACCGGCCGCCGGAAAGGGAGCGCCTTCGCCGTGACAAACCAGGCAGGCGCCGGCTTCCCGGCCCGGCGAGGTGGCAGCAGGATCGGCCTGCCCGGCACCGGCGACGAGGATCAGCCCCGTCCAGGCCAGGATCCCGGCCCCGGCGCCTGCCAGACCGCGCCGAATCTTTCGCGCTTTCGAAGCCTGAAGCATGCTGCCCTCCCGATCACCGCGGCCGGCTCTCTCGTCGAACCAGCAGGGTCAGATTGACATGGCCGAAGCCCGGTCACGTTGACCGGGATCAACTCCCAGGCATTCAGAGCGGATCGCGCGCGACCGGCATGGTCATACAACGGCAGCCCCCGCCGCCGCGCGACAACTCGGCACCCCCGATGGTGACCACCACGCGCTCGCCCGGTCCGATGTCGCGATCACCCTCTATGAGTACCGGTGCATCCACGACGTTGAACCCGGCCCGGTCGAGAGCCTCCAAGGTGTAGCGATTGTGCCGGTAGCCCAGGATCTGGCCCGGGCCGAACGCAAAGAAGTTGGCGCCGCTCGCCCACTGTTCCCGTTCCTGGTGGAACTCCTGCTCGCCGCCGCAGCTGATCGGGTCGAGCTCGACCCCGAGAGACGCCAGGGCGCCGAGCACATCGCGGTGTTCGGTGATCCTGGCATCCGGCCCGCCGTTGAACGCGCAGTGGAACGCGCGCGATCGATTGGGGCCCGTGATCAGGGGCGGAAAAACGACGCACTTGTCGTGGTCCACCATGGTGAAGATCATGTCCAGGTGAATCGTGGCCCGGGTCTTCGGGATTTCCACCACGATGAAGTTCTTGATCGGACCGCGAGCCGCGATCGAGCGCATCAGCTGGTCGATACCGGCGACCGAAGTGCGCTCGCTGTAGCCGATCACCGCGAGATCCTCGCGGATGACCAGCAGATCGCCGCCTTCGATCGTGACCTCCGAGTTCCGGTTGTCGGTCCCGTCGAAGTAGAAGCCCGAGGAATGAAAATCCGGGTGATACTTGAAGACGGCCTTGAGCAGCAGGGCCTCGGCCATGCGCGCCCGATAGGCCATCGAACCGATGATGATCCGGTCGTTGACACACATCGTGGCGTCGCGGGTGAAGAAAGCGTTCGGCAGCGGCGGAATCGCGTAGCGCGAGGGGCTCAGGTACTTCTCCAGGCTGATCGCCTGCTTGGGCGTGCCCTCAACGAGGCGACGCGCCAGGCTGTCGGCCGGCAAATCCAGCAGCTCGTCGCGCACTTCCGGGGAATCGAACAGTTCGCACAGTGCCTGCACCAGGGCTTCGCACACTTCGCCGTCTTCGAGCACCTCGGCCAGCAGGTCCCGCAGCTCGATCGTGCGGCACACCCTTTCCAGCACGCCCTTGAGCTGACGGTGCTCGCCCGTGGCCAACTCCAGGTTGAGGATATCGTCGTAGAGCACCTCGGCCGCCGTCTGCGGCGTCATGTTCTCTATTTCCTGACCCGGCGAGTGGATGACCACGGTCCGCAGGGGACCGATCTCGGAGTTGACGTTGATATCGATGGACATGAAGTGCTCGTCTGACTTGGCGTGGGCGTCCGGTCGCGTGGAATGACCGGTTTGATGCGCGAATTATACCGGTGAAGGAACTCGATCCGGCGCCTCCGGCCCCGTGAAAACAGTATTCCGAATGCATCGCAGCTTCCCCGCGATTCGCCTTGGCGAAGGGAAAGCGCTTGGGTATGATCGTGACATCGATCACGGTTTGGGGCGAGTGTTCGTGACCGCGGACCGTCCTGACTGGTCGACCAAAGGGAGACAATCTGGGATGAAGGCTTGGCCACCGGCGCGCGCGCAGCGCGCGGCACCATTCGGCATTTCGCGGTTCGCAACGGCCACAACCGCGCCGGGGCGTCGATGAGCCTTCTCGGCCGACCCGCGCAGCCGTCGTGGCCTTTGGCGGAGGCGATGCGTTGAGCCTGTGGTCGGAAATCAAGCGCCGCAACGTGATCCGGGCCGGGCTGGCCTGGCTGGCGCTCTCCTGGCTCCTGATCGCCATCGCCGATCTGCTTTTCCCCTATCTGGGCTTCCCCCCCGAGGCGATCCGCGGGCTGATCCTCGGTCTCGCGGTCGCGCTGGTCCCGGTCCTGGTTCTCTCCTGGATGCTGGAGCTGACGCCGCGCGGGCTGAGGCGGGATCGTGGGCCGACCGGCGACAATCCCGAGAACGTTCGCACCGCTCGCCGGATCGACCAGCTCACCGTGGTCCTGATCCTGGCCGCGCTCGGGCTTTCGGCGCTGCGCGAGTTCGTGCTGGTCGAACCGGCCGAACCCCCCGCCGAAATCGTGCGGGTCGCTCCCGGCGAACCCCCTCCGGCCATGGCCGAGCCCGACCCGCCGGTCGACCCCAGCTCGATCGCGGTCCTTCCCTTCGCCAACATGAGCCCGGATTCGGACAATGCCTACCTCGCCGAGGGCATGGCCGAGGAACTGATCAACGTGCTGTCGCGAATCGATGGTCTCAAGGTGGCCTCGCGCACCTCGTCATTCGCCCTGCGCGACGCCTCGCTGGGCGTGCGCGGCATTGGACGCGAACTCGGGGTCGCCCACCTCGTCGAAGGCTCGGTCCGGCGACAGGACGACCAGGTCCGCATCAGCGCGCAGCTGGTGCGTGCGGCCGACGACCTGCAGCTCTGGTCGGGCAGTTTCGATCGCGAAGTCGCGGACATCTTCGCGCTCCAGGAAGACATCGCCCAGGCCATCACCGACGCCCTGGCGGGGCCGCTGGGCGTGCGCACCGTGGAAGTCCGGCGCGCCACCGAAGATCTCCGCGCTTATGAACTCTACCTGCGCGGACGCCAGCTCTTCGCCCAGCGCGGCGCGAGCCTGATGCCGGCCCGGGAACTGCTGCAGCGCGCGGTGGCACGCGATTCCGAATTTGCCGAAGCCTGGGCGCTGCTGGCCGGCGTCGAGTACGTGCTGCCTTCCTACTTCGCAGAGGCCGATACGATTTCGGCCCGAAGGGCCGCCGAGGAAGCCGCTTCCAGGGCGCTGGCGCGGCTCCCCGCGGAGCCGAATGCGCTGGCCGTCAGCGCCCGCCTGGCCGCCGATCGCGGCGAGCGCGAAGCCGCGCTGGCGCTCGTCGATCGCGCGTTGGCCGAGGACGCCAACAGCGCCAACACCTGGATGTGGAAAGGACTGACGCTGCTCGAGGCCGGCCACCTGGGCGCCGCCCGCCAGGCCTTCGACCGGGCACGGCGCCTCGATCCGCTCAGCGGCATCCACCTGGGATGGCTGGGTTCGACCGAACTGGCCGCCGGCGAGCACGCGCGTGCGGCCGACCATTTCGAGCAGGCCCACGCCCTCGGCTGGCGCGGGCCGGCCCGCGCCTGGCAGCTGAAGCTGGCGCTCGACCGACACGGTTACGGCGATCGGGCCGAGCAGGCTTATCGTGAATGGATCGGCACCGACGGACGCATCGAGCCGGCGGCCCTGCCCGTCTACAACGACGTCGCCGGAGCATTCAGCGACGAGCGCCAGCGGCAGGCGGCCGGGAACCGCATATCGGCGGCCATCGAACGCCATCCCGAACACGACTGGACGCCGCTGCTGCTCAATCTCGGCCTCACCGACGCGGCTATCGCCGAAGCGCTGCGCGACAAGCCGCCGTCACGGCAGATCGTGCTGATGATGATCTGGTCGCCCGTCGACCGGGCGTTCCGCGAGCATCCCGATTTCAGCCGTTACGCCGAGCGCGCCGGGCTACCCGCCTTCTGGCGAACGCAAGGCTGGCCCGATCATTGCCGGCCTGTTGCCGCCGCTGGTGACGCAGCCTTCCAGCTAGCGTGCGCGCAATGAGCCTCTGGACGGAACTCAAGCGCCGCAACGTTTTCCGGATTGCCGCGGCCTACGTCGTGATCGGCTGGCTGATGCTGCAGGTCGCCGACATCGTGCTCGGTTTCACCGGCGCCCCGGACTGGGTCGGCAAGGCGCTGATCGCCCTGCTCCTGCTCGGTTTCGTGCCGGTGCTGGCGCTGGCCTGGGTGTTCGAGGTGGGTCCCGAGGGGATCCGCGTCGACGACGGCCACTCGAGACGACACACCGGTCCGCAGGCACGCCGGCTGGACCTGGTGACCCTGGGCGCGGTCGTGCTGGTCGTGTTGCTGATGGTCGGCCAGCATCTGGGCCCGTCGCTGTGGGCGCCCGCGTCGCCGACTCGGTCCGAATCGCCGGACACCCGGGCCATCGCGACGCCGCCGGCGGACCCGGTACCGACGCCCGACGCCGATCCCTGGGACCCGCCGCGCGGTTCGATCGCCGCCCTGCCCTTCGCCAACCGCAGCGCCGTGGCCGACAACCGGTACTTCGTCGACGGGATTCACGACGAACTGCTCACCGAACTGGCCCGCAACGCCAACCTGACCGTGATTTCGCGCACTTCGGTCATGGAATACGCCGACACCACCATGAACCTGCGCGAGATCGGGCGCGAACTCGGCGTGGCCAATATCCTCGAGGGCGCGGTGCAGCGCGCCGGCGAGCAGGTGCGCATCACGGTGCAGCTCATCGACGCGGCCAGCGACGCCCACCTCTGGGCAGACACCTACGATCGCCGGCTCACCCCCGAGAACCTGTTCGCCATCCAGACCGAGATTGCCGCCGAGATCGCCTCGGCGCTGGGCCGACAGATCGCGCCGGATGCCGAGCAATCGGCCCGCCAGGCACCGACCGGCAACGCCGAGGCCTACGACCTGTTCCTGCAGGCGCGCGGCCAGTCGCTGGACATGCTGGAGGTATCGATTCGCGCAAGAATGTCGCTCTACGAACAGGCCCTTGGGCTCGATCCGGCGTTCGCCGCCGCGATGGGCGAACTGGGGCGTGAACACATCAACCTTTACTGGTTCATCACCCGGCGCCACGAGGATCGCACCCGGGGCGGCGAGTTGATCGACCGGGCCCTGGCGCTGCAAGGCCGGGACCCGCGCCTGCGCCTGGCCAAGGCCGAATGGCACTACCGCGCCAACCTGGACTACGGCGCCGCGCTCTCCGAACTGAACCGGGCCGCGAGCGGGCTGCCCGGCAGTGCCGAAATCGCCGGGCTTCGGGCCTACATCAAGCGACGCCAGGGCGAGCCGCAGGAGGCCCTGGCGCTATTGCAGGACGCCGCGCTGCTCGATCCCCGCGCGGTGCAGATTCTCAACACGCTCGTCGAGACGTACTGGCTGACCGGCGATCTCGAGCAAGCCGAGCGCTGGCAGCGCCGCCTGGGCGCCCTGCCCGAGGCACGGGACACGCGATGGCAGCTGACATACGCCTGGGCCCGATTTCGAACGCGCGGCGACGTGATCGAAGCGTTGATGTCGAAGTCACCCGAAGCGCTCGCCGATCCGCAGTTCGTCGTCTTCGGCGCCGACTCCTTTCGCCGGTTCCTGTTCTACCGGGAATACGAACGGGCCGAACGCTACCTGGAAGCCCTGAAGGGCCGGGCCATCACCGACCAGTTCGAATGGCATCCTCTCGACCTCCTTCGGGCCCGGCTGGCGCTGGCCGGCGCGCAGCCCGACCGTGCACGTCTCCTGGCCGAAACCGCTCGCGAACGCATCGAGACCGAGCTGCGTAGCCACCCCGGCGACTATCGACTCCACATGGCCAACGCCCGGGCGCTCGCCCTGCTCGGCCGTGGGGAGGCGGCACGTGCGGCCATGCACGCCGCACTGGATCACCCGGTGCCACAGCGAGACCGGCTGATCGAAAGCGAGCTTCGAGCCCAGCAGCTGTTCATTCTAGCCCTGGTCGCCGGCAGCGAGGAAGTCGCCGAGGCCGTGACCGCCTATCTCGGGCGCGATATGCGCTACTGGGGTTTCGACGGCCTGATGCGCGACCCGGCCTTCGATCGCCACCGTGACCATCCGGCCTTCAAGGCGCTGGCGGCGGCGCACACGAGCAAGGAGAACGAGGGATGACGCCGCAAGGACTCGCAGCATGAGCCTGCTTTCCGAACTCAGGCGCAGGAACGTCTTCCGCATGGCCGGCCTGTACGTGGTCGGATCCTGGTTGATCGTGCAGGTGGCCGAAACGGTGCTGCCCGCCTTCGACGTACCCGGCTGGGTGCTGAGGGCCATCATCGTCCTGCTGGCCGTCGGGTTCATCCCGGCCCTGGTGTTCTCATGGCTTTTCGAGCTGACGGCCGACGGGCTCGAGCGAGACGTCGAGCGGGCGCCCAGAGCCTCCGCCGCTCCCAGCACGAGCCAGCGCATGGACCGGCTGATGCTCGGCGGGATCCTGTTGCTCGCCGCGCTGTTGCTGGCCGACTGGTTCTGGCCTTCCAAGGATAACGCCGTCCGCCAGGCACCCCCGGCGACGGCGGGCGATGCGTCGATCGCGGTGCTGCCCTTCGTCAACATGAGTCCCGACGCCGACAACGAGTTCTTCGCCGACGGTATTTCCGAGGAACTGCTCAACGTGCTGGTGGGGATCGAGGGCCTGAAGGTGGCTTCCCGCAGCTCGGCGTTCTCGTTCAAGGGCACGGCCACGCCGATCCCCGAAATCGCCCGGTTGCTCGATGTCGGCCACGTTCTGGAAGGTTCGGTCCGCAAGCAGGGGCAACGCGTGAGGATCACGGCCCAGCTGATCCATGCGCAAACCGACGCCCACCTGTGGTCGGAAACCTACGACCGCGACCTGACCGATATCTTTCGCGTCCAGGAAGAGATCGCGCAGGCCATCACCACCGCGCTGGAGGATGCGCTGGGCGTGCGCAACGTCGCGGTGGGGGCGAGCACCGAAGATCTCGTGGCCTACGAGCTCTTCCTGCGCGGACGCAACCGCTTCTATCAGCGGGTCGAGCTCGATGAGGCCATCGACGACCTGACCTCCGCTGTCGAACGGGACCCGGGCTTCGCCGAGGCCTGGGCCTATCTGGGCGCGACCAGCCATGTCACCAGCGCCGGCTGGCCCACCGAACGGGATCGCGACGCCCTGCGGTCACAGGCACCGCTGGCGGCCGAACGTGCCCTGACGCTGAAGCCGGGCCTGCCCATCGCGCTCGCCGTCAGGGGCGACGCGCTGTTCCGGGAGGGGGATCCGGCGCAGATGGTCGAGGGCCTGGCCCTGCTGGAGCAGGCTGCAGACCTGGCAGCCGCCGACACCACCGCCCGTCTCTGGCTCGGCCTGTCCTGGCTCGATCTGGGCTTCACCGAGCGGGCCCTGCCGCATCTGCAGGCGGCCCAGGCGGAAGACCCCCTCGTGCCCATCAACAACGGCTACCTGGGACTCGCGCTTGCCACCCTACGGCAGACTCCGGAAGGCGGCCGCCTGGCCCTGCGCGCGGTCGAACTCGGTGCGCAGGCGTTCTGGGCCTGCGTGATCGCGCTCGAGCCGGCAAATGCCGGAGATCCTGTCGCTGCCTCCGAACTACTGTCGGCCGCCCGCCCGATGGTGGGAGCCGGCGACCAGGAGGTCCTTGCCGACTTCCTAGCCACGCTCGAGGATCCGGGCAGACGCGCCGATCTTCTGGAGAAAGTGGCACCCGGGGCAAAGCAGGGGCAGGCCTTACCCACACTGGCGGCGCTGATGTTCCGGGCACCGGAAGTCGTGTTCGCCCGGGTCGGGCCGCGCGCTTCCTACGAGTTCATGACCAGCAGCTCCTGGCTGCCCTCCCTCGTCTGGGTGCGAGAGGACCCCCGCTTCTACGAACTCATGGCCGACCGCGGCATCGTGGGTTTCTGGGAACTGCAAGGCTTCCCGCCCGGCTGCCGGGCCGTGGACGATCCGCCCGGCCGCCGACTCGACTGCAGCGGGGAAGCGCCATGAACCTGCTGGCCGAACTGAAGCAACGCAACGTCATCCGGATGGCCGGCCTGTATCTGGTGGTCGCCTGGCTGACCGTTCAGATCTTCGATGCGTTGCTGCCCATGTTCGGCGTACCCGGCTGGGTGCTGCGCGCGGTCACCGTACTGCTTGCCGTCGGGATCGTCCCGGCGCTCGTCTTTTCCTGGCTCTACGAACTCACGCCGGAAGGCCTGAAACGTGAAACGGAAGTCGCTCCCGGTGAGTCGATCGCGCCGGACACCGGGCGCCGAATGGATCGGCTGATCCTGCTCGGCATCCTGGCGATCGTAGCCATGCTGCTGGCCGAGCGGTTCTGGCCGTCCGGAAGCGCCCCCTCGAGGAGCGTGCCGCCCGGTACGCCGAACGCCGCCTCAATCGCCGTATTGCCCTTCGTGAACATGAGCCCCGACGCCGACAACGAGTACTTCGCCGACGGCATCTCCGAGGAGCTTCTCAACGTACTCGCGGGTATCGAGGGGCTGAAAGTCGCTTCACGAACGTCGGCGTTTTCCTTTCGCGACAAGCAGACACCCGTCTCCGAAATCGCCCGCCTGCTCGACGTTCGACATGTCCTGGCCGGCTCGGTGCGCAAACAGGGCCAGCGGGTCCGGATCGCGGCGCAACTCATCGAGGCCGACAGCGACGATCAACTCTGGGCGCAGACCTACGAGCGCGACCTGGTCGACATCTTCGCCGTGCAGGAAGAGATCGCCCGGGCGATCACCGCCGAACTGGAGGGACTCCTCGGCAGCCGACAGGTCGAGGTGAAGGCATCGACCGCCGACCTCGCGGGCTACGAGCGCTTCCTGAGTGGCCGGGCGCGCTTCCACCGGCGCGCCGAACTGGCCGCGGCCATCGACGACCTCGATTTCGCGGTACAGCAGGACCCGGACTTCGCGGAAGCCTGGATCTACCTGGCGGCGACCCACTCGGTGGCGCCCGCCTACATTCGCACCCTGCGCGCGAGCGACGCCAACGCGGCCGCGGCGGCGGCCCTCGAGGAGGCTCGGCGCCTGGCGCCCAAGCATCCGCTGGCGCTGGCCGTGGAAGGCCAACTGCTCACGGCCTCGCGCGATCTCGTCGGCGCCCTGGAACGACTCTCGGAAGCCGCGGAACTGAGCAACCTGGATCCGACGCCGGTCATGTGGCTCGGCTACATGCTGCTGCGCAGCGGCTATATCGACGAAGCCATCGAAGTACTGGAGCGCGCCAAGCGCATGGACCCCCTGGTCGGGATCAACCACGGCCAGCTGGCCATCGCCTACCTTTCCGACGGACAGCGCAGGCGCGCCGAAGCGGAGGCCTCGCTCGCCATGGAACGCGGCTGGGCGCCCGCCCGGTACATCATGGCCATGGATCTTCTCGGCAGCGGCTTCCGCGAGCGCGGCCTCGCGGCGCTGGGCGAATTCCTCGAATCACGACCCGACGAAACCCTCGACTCGCCCCGCTGGGCAACGTTCCAGGCCGCCCTGGACGACCCGGAGCGTGCCGATGCCTACTGGCAGACCATCCCGAAACCCTACATGCTCGAGGAGAGCATCGGCCTGGGGCGCCAGGATCTGCTGCTCGAGCACCTGGATGCGTCCGACTACGCCGATCCCGACATCCAGGATTACTGGTGGTGGTTGCGCTCGGCCTGGCTGCCGTCGACGGAGACGCTGCGCGAGGATCCACGCTTCTTCCGGGCGGCCGCCGATCTCGGCCTGGTGGCCCTGTGGGAAGCGCGAGGCTATCCGCCGGGATGCCGGCGCGTCAAGCCGCCCGACTCCGAACGGCTGGACTGCCCGGGGATGCGACGATGACGCTGCTGAACGAACTCGAGTTCCGGAACGTTTTCCGGGTCGGACTGTTCTGCATCGTGTCGGCCTGGCTGGTCTTCTCCCGGGTCTTCGAGCTGACGCCCGATGGTCTCGAGCGTGACAGGGTGTCCCGGGTCGATCCCGCCATCAAGCGAGCCACGACCAACAGGCTCAACGGTCCGCTTCCCATCCCTGCCGAAACGCGAATACTGTCATTCCGAAACGGAGAACGACCCATGTCACCATGCAGATTGATTGATCGTTCAGCCGCAGCGTTGCTCACTGCCGGGCTCGCCCTGGCCGGCCTGACTGCTCCCGTTCTTGGCGCCGACCTGGCCGACGATCCGCGCGTGGCCAACGCCGTGCGCTTGTGGTCCGAATGGGTCGAATACCAGGCCGGGACCGATCGCGTGCCCGGCGTGTCCTGGGGCATCGTCCACGACCAGGACCTCATCGCGAGCGGCGCCTTCGGGCAGGCCAATCCCTCTGACGGTATTCCGGCCGGCACCGAGACGCTCTACAGCATCTGCTCGATCTCCAAGCTGTTCACCAGTATCGCCCTGATGCAGCAGCGCGAAGCCGGCCGGGTTCGCCTCGACGATCCCGTGGCCGAACACCTGGACTGGTTCGACATCGAGGATGCGCATCCCGGCGACGAGGCGATCACCGTCCGCAGGCTGCTGACCCACTCCGCCGGCCTGCCGCGCGAGTCGGACTTTCCCTACTGGACCGACGCCGATTATCCGTTCCCGTCTCCCGAAGCACTGCAGGCCAGGCTCGAAGAGCAGCAGACCCTCTATCCCGCTTCGCGTTACTTCCAGTATTCGAACCTGGGGCTGAGCCTGGTGGGCGAAATCGTATCCGCCGTTTCCGGCCAATCCTATCCCGACTACATGCGCGAGCAGCTACTCGGTCCGCTGGGCATGGACGATACCTACACCGACATCCCTGTCGAATTGCGCGGCGACGAAATGGCGATCGGCTACACGGCCCTCGATCGCAACGGGGAACGCCAGGTCGTCGCCCCCTTCCAGACGCGCGGCATAGCGCCGGCAGCCGGCTTCGCCTCCAACGTCGAGGACCTCGCGAAATTCGCGATGTGGCAGTTTCACGTGCTCGACGGCGCAGACAGGGACCTGCTCGGCGCCGCTTCGCTGCGCGAAATGCAGCGCGTCCACTGGATCGATCCGGACTGGGAAACGACCTGGGGACTGGGTTTCAGCGTCGTGCGCGAGGGCGATCGGACCTTCGCGCGCCACGGCGGCGCCTGCCCGGGTTACTACACCGAATTCCGCGCCGAACCGGCAACGAGGATCGCGGCCATCGTGCTGACCAACGCCATCGGGGCCTCGCCCGGCTTGTATGCCGCAAAGGCTTTCGACCTGATCGGCCCGGCCATCGCCGAAGCCAAGGACTCGCCGGATGAACTCACCGAACCAGGGGTGGACGTCGAGCCGTATACCGGTGTCTACGGCAGCATCTGGGGCCAGTCGGTCGTGGTGCCCTGGAAAGACGGCCTGGCGTTGCTGGGCCTCGGATCGATGAGCCCGGCCGAGGACATGGCCCGACTCGAGTACGTCGAGGGGCATGCCTTCCGACGGATTCGCGAGGACGGCGACACACCGGGTGAGACGGTTCGATTCGAAATGGGCCCCGACGGCATGGCGCGCAGTTTCGTCAGGCACAGCTCCCGGGCGGTGAGAATCGAGCGGTGAAAGCTCCAGGGGCAGACAGGGTATTTCGCAAGGACCGCTGGCAATGAGCCGGCACGGCCTCTGGAGCGAACTCAAGCGCCGCAACGTGGTGCGCGTGGCATTGTTCTACATCGTTGCAGCATGGGTCGTCGTCCAGGTCGCCGAGACGCTGCTGCCTGTGTTCAACGTGCCCGATGCGGCAATCCGCGTCATCGTGCTCGTGCTGGCGCTCGGTTTCCCGATCACGCTGGTGTTCGCCTGGGCATTCGAACTGACGCCGGAAGGGCTCAAACGCGACCGAGACGCGAACGTGGACCCGGCCACCAAGCAGCAAACGGCGCAGAAACTCAACTGGGCGACGCTGATTGCGGCCGTGCTGGCGATCGGGCTGCTGGTGGCTGATCGCCTGGTGCCCGAGCCGGCGCTGACGGCCAACTCCACGAACGTAGTTGCCGTCGCGGGAGGCAGCGAGGATGCCACCGCCGACCCCGACCCGGCCTCGATTGCCGTTCTGCCATTCGAGGACCTGTCGCCGAGCGGCGACCAGGGCTACTTCTCCGACGGCATCGCCGAGGAGATCCTGAACGTGCTGGTACGCATCGACGGGCTCGAAGTCGCCAGCCGGACTTCGGCATTCCGCTTCCGCGATCGTGACGACATCGGCATTCCCGGCATCGCGCGCGAACTCGAGGTCCGCCATGTCCTCGAGGGCAGCGTACGCAAGGCCGGCGACGCGATCCGGGTGACGGCGCAGCTGATCGACGGCCAGAGCGACAAGCACCTGTGGTCGGACACCTACGACCGATCGCTGACCGCTGAGAACGTATTCGCCATCCAGGACGAGATCGCGACCGCGATCGTGGCCGCACTGCGTGAATCGATCACGCTTCCCGTTTCTGCCCGTCCGGAGTCAAGCATGCAGACGGAGAGCCTGGACGCGTACGAGTTGTTCCTGGAAGCGCGCGCGCTTTACAACCAGCGCAAGAGCCTGGATCGCGCCGATGCGCTGCTCGAACGCGCCGTCGAGCTCGATCCCGAATTCGCCGGCGCCTGGGCTATCCGCGCGGCGATCTACATGCTCAACAGCGAGTATGGCTTCATCGATGTGACCCGCGATATCGCGGTGCAGCAGGTTCAGGCGTTTTCCGAGAACGCACTGACGACCGATCCGGACAACGCGCTGGCGCTGTCGGTGCAGGCGTTCAATCAGCAGATCGAGGCCCGCGACGGCCGCGCCGAGCACGACATCCAGACCATCATCGACGACCTCAAGCGCGCGCTCGCACTCGATCCGAAGAATGGTTCGACGCGCAACTGGCTCGGCATCAGCTACGGCGAGACCGGCGAGATCGAGTTGGCGCTGGCCCAGTTCACGCGCTGCGTGGAAGATGACCCGTTCTACTCACCCTGCGTCGAGAATGCCTACGACAGTCTCGCCGTCCTCGGGCGCATGGACGAGGCGCTTGCCGCCTATCGCCGTGCGCTCGAATCGGGCACGGTGACCGAGCAATGGGTCAACTTCGCGCTGCTGGCGCACTTCGATATGGAGTTGCATTTCCTGTTCGCCACCAACCTCCCATTCTATCTGCCGGGCTGGACCCGGCACGACGAACTCTGGGACGCCTGGCAGAACCTGGACGCGAACCACGACGCACTGGTGCAGGACATCCTTGCATTCATCGACGGACGGGACGATCTCGACAAGCTATCCGGCGGACCGGCGCACCTGATCGTGCCGCTCGGCGGCGGCTACGACCAAGTCCCGCTCAGCGTGCTGATCTGGGGACCGGTATACGCAAGGTACCGCGGCTCCGAGGCGTTCAAGGCACGCGTGCGTGCCCTCAGGATTGATGACTACTGGCGCCGTAACGGCTTTCCACCACAGTGCCGTTCGATTGTCATGGCGAACGGCGAGGACGACTTCGAATGCGATTGAGCCCGACATGATCCTGCGCTCTCTCATGAAGCACGTCCGCGACCAGAACTGGTTCGCGGTTGGGTTGGATTTCTTGATCGTGGTGGTCGGCGTGTTCATCGGCATCCAGGTTGCGAACTGGAACGAATCGCGGCACGAGGCCGATCGTGCCCGCGGCTATCTCGAGCGCATCCACACCGACCTCGCGACCGATCTTGTCGAACTGGATCGACGCCGGGCGTTCTGGACCCGGGTCACTGCCTACGGGCACGGTGCGATCGCCTACGCCGAGTCGGGGAAACTGGTCGAAGACTCGGCCTGGAAGACCTTGCTGGCGTTCTACCAGGCCAGCCAGCTGTATCCGTTCGTACCGTCCGACACCACCTACCAGGAGATGCGCAGCGCCGGCGAGCTCGGTCTGTTGCGTGACCAGGCGATCCGCGAGGCACTGGCAAGCTACTATGTCGTCGGCGCCGGCTACGCGGCCAACTGGCTGTTCCGCACCGAGCCGGAGTATCGCCGGCTGGTGCGCGGGCTGACCCCGGTCATCGCTTCCCGCCAAGTCTGGGCCGAGTGCCACCGAAGCTTCTCAGCAGCGAGCCAGGCCGGAAGGAAGGCAGGGGGGCAGGCGCTGCGCGACTGCGATTCGCCGATGACCGAGGCCGAAGCCCAGGCGGTGCTGGATGGCTACCTGGCCGATCCGCATCTATTGACGGAACTTCGCTTCTGGATCACCAACCTGGAGGTCATGACCGGCCTAATCAGCGAGCACGAGACCCACGCGCGCACGCTGTCGCAGCGGGTCAATGGGGCTATCCAGCCATGATCCTGCTGTTCGAACTGAAGCCAGAAAGTCCCGGAGCCCTGAACGCAAACATTTTTGAACGAGGTGATGGAAATGCCAAGACAAACCGGAATCACCAATGAATCCCGCCGCCGCTTGCTGCGCGGTTCGATCGGCGCCGCCGTGCTGGTCGCCGGCACTCCGCTGCTGGCGGCCACCACGCCGAAACAGGGCGAAGGCCCGTTCTTCCCGATGCACGAGCAGCCCGATACCGACGCCGACATGACGCTGATCGAGGGTCACACCGAGCACGCGCTAGGCGAGGTCGTCGAGGTGTCGGGCCGGGTGCTGGACGAGGACGGCAATCCGGTCGCCGATGCGTTGGTCGACGTCTGGCAGGCCAACACTCACGGCCGCTACGCACACGAACGCGATCCCAACCCGGCGCCGCTGGACGAGAACTTCCAGGGCTGGGCGCAACTCAAGACGGATGCCGAAGGCCGCTATCGCTTCAAGACCATCAAGCCTGGCGCATACCCGGTTGGAGATGGCTGGTCACGCCCGCCGCACATCCACTTCAAGGTCGCGCGCCGCGGCTTCCACGAACTGACCACCCAGATGTACTTCGCCGGAGAGCCGCTCAACGAGGTCGACCGGTTGTTGCAATCGGTGCCGGAAAACGAGCGTGGCATGCTGCTGGTCGACTTCCGCGAGGCAACCGAACAGAGCATCAAACACGGTGAGTTCAACCTGGTGATGAGTCGGGTTTAAGTTCATGCCAGCAATGCCGGAGCAAAGGAACGGGCCATGATTCCAAACCCTGATGGATGAGTGCCGAGGGGCTGCCGGAACAGTGCTTCGCGCCACGCTGTTCGGCACCTTCCGACTCGACCTGCCCGACGGCGGCGAAATCGAGATCACCGGAAAACGGTCGCGGGCGGTTCTGGCGATTCTTTGTCTGGCTCCCGGCGTGGCCGTCGAGCGCGGACGGCTGTGCGAGCTCTTGTGGCAGGGGCGATTCCAAGCGCAGGCGCGGGCCAGCCTGCGCCAGACGCTGCTGGGGCTGAAAAAGCAGCTGGCGCCGATCCGGCCGGATTTTTTCCGGGTCACCCGCAACAATGTCGCCGTCAACCCGGACGCTGTGCGCTCCGACCTGGCCGATCTGGAATCGGCACTCGCAGAGCGAGAGCAATCGCGCGCCAGCGAGATTCTGCTGGAAATCGGCGGCAAGCCCTTGCTTGGGCGCCTGGACTTCGGCAAGGCCTTCGAACAATGGCTAACCGGCCGCCGCGCGCAGGTCGAGCAGCGGCTGAAATTCGCTGTCGAACAGGTGCTTGAGGATTTGCAGCGCCGTGGGGAGGATCAGGAACATGCTCGGCTGTTCGATGCCTGGCGGCTCCGTCTTCCCGAAGCGATTGCCAGGGAACCCGACAAGAAAACACGGATCGGCATCCTGCCGTTCCAGTCGATCGGAACTGATGACGCATCGGGTCCAATCGCCCAGGGGCTGTTCGACGAGATGGTCACCACGCTGGGTCAGGTGCCGCAATTGCTGATAGCCGGGCGGGGGTCGTCACTCAATCTTGCCAGCTCGGAAGAACCACTAACCGAAGTTGCCCGGGCGCTTCGCGTGGCCTACCTCGTCCAGGGCTCGGTGCAGTGCCAGGGCCAGGATGTACGCGTTCACGTGTCTCTGGTCGACGGTGGTACCGGCTTTGAGTGCTGGTCACACGGCTACCGCGGCACCACCGGAAACGTGTTTGCCCTGCAGGACGACATCGCACGAGCGGTCAGCCGGGAACTCGGCAACGCGCTGGGGCTGGATTTCTATGTGCCCGGGCAACGTCGCACGACATCGAGCAAGGCGGCCTATGAACTCTACCTGCAGGGCCGCGCCCTGACCGCCCGTGCAATCGGTGACGGCGTGCTGGACAAGGCCGTGGAGCTACTCGAGGAATCGCTGGCC
>JAAAPE010000053.1 GCA_009908385.1 Gammaproteobacteria bacterium | reverse complement strand
CCCGAGGTCTTCGCGGCCGGCGAACTGCACAATTTCCAGGCCGAGGCGCGTCGCCTGCTGGGGGCGTCCTCGACCCTTCAGGCCTACGATGCGCTGCGGACGGCGCCTGATCGCCTCGACCCGAAGGCCCTGGGCCGCGCCTACATCGAATCGACCCGCCCGGCCACCGGCCGGACGGCCAGATTCGTCGACAAGCTGCCGCGAAACGATCTGTGGGCGCCACTGATCCACCGTGCCCTGCCCCGCGCACGCCTCGTCCTGACGCGGCGCAACCCGATAGACGCCGGTTACGCGATCTATCGAACGCTGTTCCAGTCCGGTTATCACTTTTCCTACGACCTGGAACAGATCGGCCGCTACCTGGTCGCCCAGAGAAGGCTGGCCGAAGCGCTCAAGACGGCGCTTCCCGGCGATGTCCTGCTGGAACTGCCCTACGAAGAGCTGGTCGGCGATCCGGAGGCAAGCGTTCAGCGCCTGGTCGAACACTGCGGCCTGGACTGGCGGGACGACCTGCTCGATTTCCACCGCCGCGGCGGCGCCGTGACCACGGCCAGTTCGCACCAGGTCCGGCAACCCTTCCATACCGAGTCGATCGGGCGGTGGCGGGCGGTGGCGGAAGAACTGGTGCCGCTTCGACGGGTGCTGGAAGCCGGCGGGATCGACCCCGAGAGCTGATCGAGCCTCGGTCCGGAACGACTCAGCGACGGCCCTTGAACATGACGCCCATCAGGCCGCGGAAGATCTCCCGGCCCAGGCGTGTGCCGATCGTCCGCACGGTCGACTTGAGGAAGGCTTCGCCGGCCCCCTGGCGGTTGCTCCGCTTCGACGGTTTTTCCGCGGACGCTTCGAGCCGGGCTTCCTCGGCGGCCGCTTCGGCGGCTCGTTCGGCCTGCGCCCTGAGGATTTCGTAGGCCGACTCGCGATCGACCGCCCGGTCGTACTTTTCGCTGACCGGGCTGCGCGAGCGGACCGCGTCGCGCTCGGTATCGCTGAGCACGCCCATACGGCAGCGCGGCGGCGCGATCAGGGTCCGCTCGACCGGCTGGGGGACGCCCTTCTCGCCCAGCGTCGAAACCAGGGCTTCGCCCACGCCCAGGGTCTTGATGACTTCCCTGACGTCGAGGTCGGGATTGGGCACGAAGGTCTCGGCGGCCGCGCGCACGGCTTTCTGATCGCGTGGCGTGTAGGCGCGCAGCGCGTGCTGGACACGGTTGCCCAGCTGCCCGAGGATCTCGTCGGGCACGTCGTCGGGGTTCTGCGAGCAGAAGTAGACGCCAACGCCTTTCGAGCGGATCAGTCGCACGACCTGCTCGACGCGCTGCCGGAGCGCCGGCGGGCAGTCGTCGAAGAGCAGGTGCGCCTCGTCGAAGAAGAAGGCCAGGCGCGGCGTGTCGCGATCGCCGACTTCCGGTAGCTGCTCGAACAGTTCCGAGAGCAACCACAGCAGGAAGGTCGAATACAGGCGCGGCTTGAGGATGAGCTGTTCGGCCGACAGGATGTTGACGATGCCGCGACCGGACAGGTCAGTGCGCATCAGGTCGTTGAGTTCCAGCGCGGGCTCCCCGAACAGTTGCTCCCCGCCCTCGGTCTCGAGCGAGAGCAGTCGGCGCTGGATGGCGCCGATGCTGGCGGTGCTGACCAGCCCGAACTGCTCGCTGACCGTCTTGCGATTCTCGCCGACGTGATTGAGCAGTGACCGCAGGTCCTTCAGGTCGAGCAGCAGGAGACCGGCTTCGTCGGCGGCGCGAAAGGCGACGTTGAGCACGCCCTCCTGCGTGTCGTTGAGCTCGAGCATGCGCGCCAGCAGGGTCGGGCCGATGTCCGACACGGTCGTGCGCACGGGATGGCCCCGTTGCCCCCACAGGTCCCAGAACACGACCGGGCTGGGCTCCTGGCGATAGCCCTCGATCCCGATCGTCTCGATGCGCTCGTCGATCCTGGGGTGCGGTGTCCCGGCCGCGGCCAGCCCGGCCACGTCGCCCTTGGCGTCGGCCATGAAGACCGGCACACCCATGCGGGAGAAACCCTCGGCCATCACCAGCAGGGTGACGGTCTTGCCGGTGCCGGTCGCGCCGGCCACCATGCCGTGACGATTGGCGTATCGGCCGTCGAGCCGAACGGCGCGGCTCCCCTTGCCCAGCAGGATGTCGGCACTCATATTCGATGTCCCCGGTCGTGAAAGCCCGATCTTAGCCGATCGGGCGCCGAGCCACGGCGCGAGGCAGCAGCCGGTAGAATCGACCACTGGATTCGCGAAGTTCCCAAGGCCTGATGCTTCGACTCATCGGCAACATCATCTGGTTCGTGCTGGGCGGCTTCTTCATGGGGCTGGCCTGGTGGTTCTACGGTCTGATCGCCTTCATCAGCATCATCGGCATCCCCTGGGGGCGGGCCTGTTTCGTGCTCGGCAAGTTCATGTTCTGGCCGTTCGGACGAGAAGCCGTGGACCGGCGGATGCTCACCGGCAAGGAGGACATCGGCACCGGCTGCCTGGGCGTGATCGGCAACGTCATCTGGTTCGTCGTCGCCGGGGTGTGGCTGGCGATCGGTCACATCTTCTGGGCGCTGGCGCTGTTCATCACCATCATCGGCATTCCCTTCGGCGTCCAGCACGTCAAGCTCGCCGGCATCGCGCTGTTTCCGATCGGCAAGTCGGTCGTGCTGTCGGACGTGGCGCAGGCCACCCGCAACGCGCGCAGGGGCTGACCCGGATTGGACATCCTGCTCGATCTCGACGGCACGCTGACCGATCCGCGGGAGGGCATTACCCGCTGCATCCAGTACGCGCTCGAAACGCTCGATCGGCCGGTTCCCCGGCAGGCGGACCTGCTCGGCTGTATCGGCCCGCCGCTTCATGCGAGCTTCGTGGCACTGCTCGATGGCGACGAAGGCCTGGCGCATCGGGCCGTATCCCTTTATCGGGAACGCTTCGGCGAGGTCGGCCTGTTCGAGAACGCCGTCTACGACGACATTCCCGGCGCGCTGGACGCGCTCCGTGACGGCGGTGCCCGCCTTTACGTCGCCACGTCCAAGCCGACGATCTACGCCCGGCGGATCACCACGCACTTCGGTCTCGATGAGCGGCTGGACGACGTCTTCGGAAGCGAGCTCGACGGCAAGCGCAGCGACAAGCGAGACCTGCTGTCGCACATCGTCCGGTCACTAAGCCTCGACCCGACGGAAACAGTGATGGTCGGTGATCGCAGGCACGACATGCTCGGCGCGCACCGCAATCGAATCCGGGGCATCGGCGTGACCTGGGGTTACGGGGCGCGCGCGGAACTGCTCGAAGCGGGCGCTTCCGGCCTGCTGGAACGGCCCGGTCAACTGGCAAGCATCGCGGATCGATCCGGTATCCTTGCCCGCCGTTTCGATCACGGGTAGGAGACCCGGGGAGTTCACCCATCGAACCGCTGCTCAAGCAGGTCGCCGCCTTTACAAGCCATCGGGCTTTGGCGACACTGGGATACGGCGCCGTGAAGCCGCCCGGCATCCATCCAAGCAAGCCGCGAGAGGAAGCGAAGCCATGTCCGACAAGCATTCCCAGCCGCAGGTTCACCCCGTTCCCGACGA